>NZ_JBVVQO010000029.1:0-91376 GCF_055811215.1 Mesorhizobium sp. WSM4819 | reverse complement strand
CTACTCCCCTACTCCCCTACTCCCCTAACTTCCCCATCGCCTTGTACACCGCAATGCCGGCGGCGAGGTCTTCGAGGGCTGCGCCGACCGATTTGAACAGCGTGATCTCACCGGGGCTCTGCCGGCCCTTCTTCTGGCCGCGTGCCAATTCATGCAGGTCGGCGACGATGGCTTGCGCCTCCAGCACGCCCGAGGCCAGCGGCTGGACGATGTCGCCCGCTTCCTTGGTGGCGCCGGCCCGGGTGTCGACGTAGACGCGGGCGCGCGCAATCGCATCGTCGTCGCTTTCGCGCATGGCCGGCGTGAAGCCGCCGACCAGATCGACATGGGTCCCCGGCTTCAACAGCGCGCCCTTGATCAGCGGCGTGGTCGTGATCGTCGCCGACGAAACGATGTCGGCCTGGCCGAGTTCGGCGTCGAGATCGCTCGCGGCGGTGGCCGCAAAGCCCTCGGCGCGCAATTCCGCCGCAACCTTTTCTGCATTGGCCGGCGTGCGGTTCCAGATGCGGATGACGGTGATCGGCCGCACCGCGCAATGCGCCCTGGCGAGGAACGGCGACAGCGCGCCGGCGCCGACCACCAGCAGCCGCGAAGCGTCGTCGCGGGCCAGATAGGAGGCTGCCAGCGCCGAGGCGCAGGCCGTGCGCCACTGCGTCAGCCGCTGGCCGTCGATCATGGCTTCAGGCTCGCCGGTCGCACCGTCGAGCAGGAGGTAAAGCCCCATCACAGCGGGTTTGCCCACGGCGTTGTTGTCGGGCGACACGGTGACGATCTTGACGCCGATATGGCCGCCTGCCGACGAGCCGGCGGCATTGAAGTCGGTCCAGGCCGGCATCAGGAGCAGGGTCGAGGCCGCGCCGTCGGGCCGTTCGACCGTATGGTGGTGCCTGACCGGCTGTACCGCGCCATCGCGAAAAGCCGCGCGCAGCGTTTCGACCAGGCCGGGAAAGGTCAGCGCCTGATCGACCTCGGCCGCCGAAATGCTTAACATAAGAAACTCCGTCGAGAGAAATACGCCTGACGCATGACCGCGAAATCAGAAGCGATTTTCTGCAAAGATCATGCGCAATCAAAAATGGTCCAGCGTCCTTTGCGCGCCCAAAAAGGACGCGCGGCGGTTCCGGCTCAGCCCGTCGGCTTCGGTAAGGAGGGGCCTTGTTGCGCGGCCGGTGCCCGGCTGACCGCCTGGCGCAAGTTCTCGGCCTCGACGCCGCGCTGGCGCGCCAGCTTGCGATAGCGGCCCTGCTTGATCCAGGTCGCCAGGCTGCCGACGATCATGCCGATGGCGAGGGCCAGGAACAGGAAGATGAAAAGCGGCAGCGTCATCGTCAGCGCCGGATTGCCGGGGTTGAAAGGGTCCAGGGTGAAGGCAACCGGATCGCGGTTGGCCACCGCCAGCGCAATCAGAATGACGGCCAGCGGCACCAAGACCACGATGAGCATGAAACGATTGAACATAGAATTTCCTGTCGAAGGCGCGCTCTACCAAAGGCCGGGCCTCCTGAAAAGGCCGGCATGGCGCATGAGCCCGCGCGGCGCTTATTTGCCGCTGTTCAGCCTTTCACGCAATTCCTTGCCGGTCTTGAAGAACGGCACCCATTTCTCCTCGACCTCGACCGATTCGCCGGTACGCGGATTGCGGCCGGTGCGGGCGGGGCGGTTTTTCACCGAGAAAGCGCCGAAACCGCGCAGCTCGACCCGGTTGCCTTCGGCGAGCGCGTCGGTGATCTCGTCGAAAATCGCGCCGACAATGTTTTCGACGTCACGCAGGAAAAGGTGCGGGTTGCGTGTGGCGATGATCTGCACAAGTTCGGATTTGATCATGAGAAGGCTCCCCGTGAAAACACTGCGGTCAAATTATGAGGATGTTTTTATTTGCTTTTTTCACTCGTCTCAAGGGTGCCAGACGGAAACCAGACCGTCAAGAAACAAGCGATCGGCACCAAGTTCGTGAATGATGTCGCCGCCATAGTCGGGCAGGCCGAGCGCACTGCCGATGGTTCGTGCCATCGCCTTCGAGAACAGGAAGCCGCCGCTTTCCGCGTCCTTCCACTCCACCACCTTGAGCTTGGCGTCGATGCCCTTGGTCGCGAGCCAGTCGATCGCTTCGGTCTCGCCGCCGACCGCGTCGACCAATTTGTTGGCAACGGCCTGCCGGCCGGTGAAGATCGATCCGTCGGCCAGCGCCAGCGCCTCCGGTTTGGTCATCTTGCGGCGTTCGGCGACGATGCCGACGAACCAGTCGTAGCTGTCGAGGATGAGCTTGCGGACCATGGTGCGCTCGTCGTCATTGGTCGGCTTGAAAGGCGACGGCGAAGCTTTCAACGGCGACGATTTCACTTCCTCGAGCTTGACGCCGAGCTTGTTCATAAGGCCGCTGACGTCCGGATACTGGATCAGCACGCCTATCGAGCCGACAATAGACGATTTGCGCGCGACGATATGATCGGTCGCGGTGGCGATCATATAGCCCGCCGATGCGGCCAGCGTGCCGACCTGGGCCACCACCGGCTTCTCGGCGGCCAACTCGCGCACTGCCTCGTAGATCGATTCGCCGCCGACGGTGGTGCCGCCAGGTGAATCGATCGTCAGGATCACAGCTTTCACCCTCGAGGATTGACGGATGGCGTCCAGTTGCTTGATCAGGTCTTCGTCTTCGGTGATGGTGCCCTCGATCTTGACCTTGGCGATATGGTCGATCGCCGCGCCAGTAAAGTCATCGCCGTAAATCCAGGTCGAAAAGGCAATCAGCCCGGCTGCTGCGACGACAAGCGCTGCAACGCGCCAGAATGTCAGCTTGCGGCGCAAGCGGCGGCGGTCCATCAGGTCGTCGGCTCTCAGTACCATGGTCAGCCTCATAGTCGGTGGGGAGCAGATGCTTTTAAAGCAACCGCCCGCGCCCGGCTACCGATTCCTGACGAGCTTGCGCCAAAGATAAGGTCTCGACGTTGGCGAGCCGGCGTTTCGAGAGAACATAAAAGACCAATCCACAGCCCCTAACGCTGTCCGCCCGTATCTGGTATGACGTGCAAGTTGTGCCGGTTTCATTTTCGTTTGTGCAACAGCAACCGTCACACTTTTGCGGTTTTCCTCCGCTTGTGCTTGCTTGAGGGCGCCGGCATCCCACCTATAGGGGTGCTTGGCGGCAGGGGTTTAGAAGAAAGCAGTTATGTTAGCGCGACCGATCGAACCGACCAACACCGAGACGGAGTTGGCTTCCCCGGACGTAGGCCCGGCGCGAGTCGACGCCTTCGGCATCGCCCAGCGCCATTCGCGCCGCGTGCGTATCTTGAAGCTGGCGGTGCCGCTGGCCGCTGCCGCGATCGCGGTCGCCGTCCCGGTCTATTCCTATCTCATGGCACCTGGCTCAATCCAGGTCCAGGCCGACGCCAGCGCGTTCGCCAATGGCAAGCTGGTGATGGCCAACCCCAAGCTCAACGGGTTCACCAAGCAGAAACTGCCCTATTCCATGACGGCTTTGCGCGCCATACAGGACGTGAGCCAGCAAGGTATCATCAATCTGGAAGGCATCGACGCCAAGCTGCCGATATCAACCGACAATGTGGCGGCCATCAATGCCCCGCACGGTAGCTTCAATCGTGATGGCAACACGATGAGCCTGACCAGCGATGTCACCATAACCACCACAGATGGCCTGGCGGCAAAGTTCAAATCGGTCTTTCTCGACATGGGCAAAGGCACTATGAAGACGAACGATCCGGTCGACGTCAGCCGTGGCGGGTCGCGGATTACCGCGGATTCGATGTCTGTCCAGGACAACGGCAAGATCGTGGTTTTCGAGAACAGAGTGCGTGTCAACATCGATCCCGCCAGCTTGAAGGCGGCAGAGGCAATGAGCGGAGAATCCAATGCGGTTCAGTAGTTCGACACGGCTCGTGGCCGCGGCTTCGGCGTTGCCGGCCGTAGGGCTGGCCGCCCTGGGGCTGGCTTTGGCGGCGGCGCCGGCTCTGGCGCAGTCCAGGACCACCAGCCAGCTGTCGGGCCTCAAACTGTCCGGCGACAAGCCCATCCAGATCGAAAGCGACAAGCTCGAGGTCCGCCAGGCGGACAGCGTCGCGGTGTTCACCGGCAATGTAAACGTCGTCCAGGGTCCGACCTTGCTCAAGGCCGGCAAGATGACGGTCTATTACGTCAAGGACCCGGACGCTGCCGCCAAGGGTGAGCAGGCCTCGGGTGCCGCGATGACCGGCTCGGCCGACATCGACCGTCTGGAGGTCGCCAACAAGGTCTATATCAAATCGGACGACCAGGTCGCCACGGGCGACAGCGGCACCTTCGACATGAAGACGGAAGTGCTGGTGCTTTCAGGCAGCAAAGTCGTGCTCTCGCAAGGCGACAATGTACTGGTCGGCTGCAAGCTGACCGTGCAGATGAAGAGCGGTCTGGCCCAGGTCGACCCCTGCGGCGGTGGACGCGTCATGATGTCGATCACGCCGCCGAAGTCGGGAGCGGCGAACCCCTGATGGTCGACGTAGCATCGCTGTTGGCGCGTCTTCCAGGACGCGCCGCCAGCAAACTTGCGGCACCGACCGCGATTAGCCTCGATCAGGTAAAATTCAAGGGAACCCTGATCGCCAAAGGGCTGACCAAAAGCTACAAGGGCCGCAAAGTCGTCAGCGGCGTGACGATCGGCGTGCGCGCCGGTGAGGCGGTCGGGCTGCTCGGCCCCAACGGCGCCGGCAAGACCACCTGCTTCTACATGGTCACCGGCCTGGTGCCGGTCGACGAAGGCACGATCGAAATCGACGGCTTCGATGTCACCTCTATGCCGATGTACCGCCGCGCCCGCCTTGGCATCGGCTACCTTCCGCAGGAGGCGTCGATCTTTCGCGGCTTGAGCGTCGAGCAAAACATCCGTGCCGTGCTCGAAGTGGTCGAGAAGAGCCGCAAGGAGCGCGAACGCATTCTCGACGAACTGCTCGAGGAGTTTCACATCAGCCATCTGCGCAAGGCCCCGTCGCTGTCGCTTTCCGGCGGCGAGCGGCGGCGCCTTGAAATCGCGCGCGCCCTGGCGACCCGCCCCGCATACATGCTGCTCGACGAGCCTTTCGCCGGCATCGATCCGATCGCCGTCGCCGACATCCAGCAACTCGTGCGCCATCTGACGGCGCGCGGCATCGGCGTGCTCATCACCGATCACAATGTCCGCGAGACGCTCGGCCTGATCGACCGCGCCTACATCATCCATGCCGGCCAGGTGTTGACCCATGGCCGGGCCGACGAAGTGGTTGCAAACCCGGATGTGCGGCGGCTTTATCTCGGTGAGGGGTTTACACTCTAAGCGTGAAAATTTCTGTCCAGACGCGGTTTTTGACGCGAGACAGAGCTTTTTCTTCGATTTCTCGTCGGAATACGCACGGACAGGCGAGTTTTGATCGCCGTCGCCTTGACAAGCAAAAGCCGGGCCAGTTTCTATGCCGAACTCCTTCCGGCAGTCCGATGCGTAGACAGGGCGTTTGAACCGAACCATGGCGTTGGCGGCAAAACTACAGCTACGACAGTCCCAGTCGCTGGTGATGACGCCGCAACTCATGCAGTCGATACGGCTGCTGCAGTTCACCCACATCGAGCTGGAACGCTTCATCGACGACGAGATCGAGCGCAATCCTTTGCTCGAGCGCGCCGAGCCGCAAGACGTTGCCGTCAGCGACCAGGCGCAGAAGATCGATGCCGCGCCGGAAACGGCCACCGCCGGCGACTGGTTCGAGAAGGAAACGGCGTGGAGCGCCGAGGCGATCTCGGAAAAGCTCGATACTTCGCTGGAAAACCTGTTTCCCGACGACCCCGGCACCAGCGAGCGGCTCGGTCCCGACCTGACGGCCCAGTGGAAATCGGCATCCGGCAACGGTTCCGCATCCTCTTCCGACGGTTTTGACGTCGGAGACATGGCGGCCGGAGCCATCACGCTGCGCGAGCATGTCGCCGAGCAGGTCGCGCTTGCCTTCGCCGACCCGGCAGCACGCCTGATCGCCAGCGAACTGGCCGATGGCCTCGACGAGGCCGGCTACATGCGCGCCGACATGGCTGAGATCGCCACTCGTCTCGGCACCGACAGAGCGGCGGTGGCAAATGCGCTCGCGGTCTGCCAGACATTCGAGCCCACCGGCCTCTTTGCCCGCGACCTTGCCGAATGCCTGTCGCTGCAGCTTGCGGTCCGCGACCGTCTCGACCCTGCGATGAAGGCTTTGATTGCCAATCTCGAACTCCTGGCCCGGCGCGATTTCCAGACCCTGAAACGGATTTGTGGGGTCGATGAGGAGGATCTGCTCGACATGCTGGCCGAGATACGTGCGCTCGATCCGCGCCCGGGGATGGCGTTTTCGGGCGGCGCCAGCGACGCGATCATCGCCGATGTCGAAGTGCGTGCGGCCAATGACGGGAGCTGGGTGATCGAACTCAACCCCGAAACGCTGCCGCGCGTGCTGGTCGACCATATCTATTTCGCTCGGGTTTCGCCGCATGCGAAAAATCAGACGGAAAAGGATTTCCTGGCGGAGTGCCTGCAAAACGCCAATTGGCTGACGCGCAGCCTCGATCAGCGGGCGAAGACTATCCTCAAGGTTGCCTCAGAAATCGTGCGCCAGCAGGACGCCTTCCTCGTCCATGGCGTGCGTCACCTGAGGCCGCTCAACCTGCGCACGGTGGCCGACGCCATCGGCATGCACGAATCGACCGTCAGCCGGGTCACCGCCAACAAATACATGCTGACGCCGCGCGGCGTGTTCGAACTGCGCTATTTCTTCACCGCCTCGATCGCTTCGTCGGGTGGCGGTAACGCGCATTCGTCTGAAGCGGTGCGCGACCGCATCAAGCAGTTGATCGACGAGGAGAAACCTGCCGACGTGCTTTCCGACGACGCGATTGTGGATATGTTGCGGGAAAGCGGCGTCGATATCGCCAGGCGCACGGTCGCCAAGTATCGGGAGGGCATGAATATTCCCTCGTCGGTGCAGCGGCGGCGTGAAAAACGCGCTTTGGCCAGCGCCGGACGTTGATCTCCGACTGAATTTTCGACAGCTTTCGCACTTCATTGACAAGCCGCAATGAAGTGGCTAGAAGCCCGCCCGCATGGGACGGGCTACTGCCCGCATGCGGATGGTCCGTCACGACGTTGGCCACGGGACGGTCAAGAAGGCGGCTTGTGATCAATCGGAAAAGTTCGGATTTAAAATCGGCGCAAGTGACGCCGCAAAGCTTGTGCGCTCAGACCACGGGTATAAACTCGGGACAGTTTGAAGCCTGAGCAAGGAAGGTCAGTATTCAGATGACGCTGCGCATATCAGGAAAACACATGGATATCGGCGATGCGTTCCGTACGCGCATCAACGACCGTGTCGGAGAGGTGATCGGGAAATATTTCGATCGGGGCTTTTCAGGGCAAATTGTAGTCGTCAAATCGGGATCGCGCTACACGGCCGATTGCATGATCCGGCTGGATTCCGGCGCTTCGCTGCAGGCGACCGGTGAAGCGCAGGACCCGACGCTCGCTTTCGAGGCGGCGGCGGATCGCCTCGAGACCCGCCTTCGCCGCTACAAGCGTCGGCTGAAGTCGCATAATTCAGGCAACGCCAATGGCGAACCCACCGACGTCGCCTATACGGTGATGGCGCCGCTTGCCGACGATGACGAGGAAATGCCGGAGAATTTCGCGCCAGCCATCGTCGCCGAATCAACCATGACGCTGCGGACCATGTCGGTGGCGTCAGCCGTGATCGAACTCGACACCAAGGACAGCCCGGTCCTCGTCTTCCGCAACGCCGGAAACGAGCATCTCAATATCGTCTATCGTCGGCCGGACGGAAACATCGGCTGGATCGACCCGTCTACGACAAAGGTCGCGCAGGGCTAACGGCCAAGGCCGCACTGGGCTGACGGCCAAGGCCGCAGCGGGGTGACGGCCAAGGCCGCACTGGGATAAGGCACCAGCCGCACGCGAGAGTGAGGGCTGGCGACGGCAGGCGAACAAGGGATTTCAAGTATGGACCTGAGCGATCTTATCAACGTTCCGGCAATCTTGCCGGCGTTGAAGGCGAACTCCAAGAAGCAACTGCTGCAAATGCTGTCCGAAAGGGCGGCGGCGATTGCCGGCATTCCGGAACGGGAGGTGTTCGACACCATCCTGCAGCGTGAACGGCTGGGCTCGACCGGTGTCGGCAACGGCATTGCCATTCCGCATGGCAAGCTGGCCGGGGTGAAGCGGATCGCCGGGGTTTTCGCCCGGCTGGAGACGCCGGTCGATTTCGAGGCGCTGGACGACCAGCCGGTCGATCTGGTGTTCCTGCTTTTGGCGCCCGAAGGCGCCGGCGCCGACCATCTCAAGGCGCTGTCGCGCATTGCGCGGGTGCTGCGCGACGCCGACACGGTGGCCAAGATCAGGGGCACCCGCGACGCCGCCGCGATCCATGCGCTTTTATCGGATACACAAGCCTCGCACGCGGCCTGAGTTTTTTCGATCAGTTCGGTTAAAGGGCCGCCGCGAGCGGCCCTGTCCGTTCTAACCAGATCGCTGCGCCGTCTTGTTAGTGGATGGCGACTTAGTGGATCGCGACGGGGATCAGGTCGTTTTCCAGGGCGCCGGCCAGCGCCCGCTCGCGAGCGTCGGAAAGCAGGATCGGCTGACCGTTGGCGGCAAACAGGGCCCACAGTTCCAGCCCGGGCGCGATTTCGCCGAGGCCTGGGAAACGGCCGCGCAGATCGTCGCTCGAGATTTTCCTGAGATAGGCGACCGAGCCTTCGCCGAGATGGGCGAATTCGCCGCTGGTCATGATAAGGTTTTCGTCAGTTCTGGTCATTTAAGCCTCCGTGCAGCGAGGACCCCGTTCAAGGCCGCCTCGCATGAGAGCAATCGGTAAAAATCAGTCTTTCACCGATATGTTTATTTTCCGTACCAGCCGTTCGGACTCGGGCCGATCGAGATCGATCGACAAAAGACCGTTCTTCAGCTCCGCCGCGATCACCCGCATGCCGTCGGCCAGCACGAAACAGCGCTGGAACTGGCGCGCGGCAATGCCGCGGTGCAGAAATTCGCGCTCGGTGTCATCGTTCTGACGGCCGCGCACGACCAACTGGTTCTCCTCCGTGGTCACATCGAGATCGTTTTCGGCGAAACCGGCGACAGCGAGCGTGATACGCAGCCTTTCGGCCTTGCCGTCGGCACCGCTGAGGCGCTCGATGTTGTAGGGAGGGTAGCTGTCACCCGACTTCGCCAGACGCTCCAGGGTCTTTTCCATGGCGTCGAAACCCAGGAGAAGCGGGCTGGAAAAAGGCGTCATTCGGCTCATGTTACACTGTCCTCTCAAGAGCGACATAAACTGGAAAAACCCGTATGGCATTTTTCCCGATGGTCTTGATATGGTCCGCCCGGCGGTCGAGTTCAAGCCGTCAAAATCCCCGCCCAAAAAGACTCCCTAAAAAGGAATTGAAATGCCCCAATCCCGCAAGATCATCATCGACACGGATCCCGGCCAGGATGATGCCGTCGCCATATTGTTGGCGCTCGGCAGCGCCGAGCTGGAGATCGTCGGCATGACCGCCGTCGCCGGCAACGTGCCGCTGAGACTCACCGAAAAGAATGCACGCAAGATCTGCGAGCTGGCCGGCCGGCCCGACATCAAGGTCTATGCCGGCGCCATCCGGCCGCTGGCGCGCGAACTGGTAACCGCCGAGGAGGTGCACGGCGAGACCGGGCTCAACGGACCGCAATTGCCCGAACCAACCATGGAGCTGCAGGCCCAGTACGCAGTCGATTTCATCGTCGAGACGCTGATGAAGGAAGAGAGCGGCACGATCACCCTGTGCGCGCTCGGCCCGCTCACCAATATAGCGCTGGCGCTGATCCGCGAGCCGATGATTGCGCCGCGCATCAAGGAAATCGTGCTGATGGGCGGCGGCTTCTTCGAAGGCGGCAACGTCACCCCGACCTCCGAATTCAACATCTATGTCGACCCGCATGCCGCCGATGTCGTATTCAAATCCGGCATTCCGATCGTCATGATGCCGCTCGACGTCACCCACAAGGCGCTGACCACGGCCAAGCGCACCCAAGCCTACCGCAAGCTCGGCACCAGGGTCGGCACGGCCACGGCGGAGATGCTGGAATTCTTCGAACGATTCGACGAAGCGAAATACGGCACCGACGGCGGTCCGCTGCATGACCCTTGCGTCATCGCCTATCTGTTGAAACCCGAGCTGTTCAGGGGCCGCAACTGCAATGTCGCTGTGGAAACCGCCTCGGAACTCACCATGGGCATGACCGTGATCGACTGGTGGGGCGTGACCAAACGGCCGAGCAACGCCATGGTGATGCGCGACATCGACCACGATGCGTTGTTCGCGCTGCTGCTGGAAAGGCTGGGCCGGCTTTAGGTTCTTCTTCTCCCCAGGGGCCCCAGGGGAGAAGGAAAAGAGTGCTGCTCACTTCGCTTTTGAAAATGCCAGCCACAGGCCGCCGCCGACCAGAAAACTGCCGCTTATCCGCGACAGCAGCTTGACGCGGCCGGCCGAAAGCAGGCGTCCGGCGCGGCCGGCGGCCAGCGCGTAGGTCGAATCCGATACGGCGGCGAAGATCATGGCGGTGAGACCCATCACGCCGATCTGCAACCCATAGTTGCCGTCAGGGGCGATGAACTGCGGAAAGAAGGCGCCGAAGAACACCAGCGTCTTGGGATTGCTGATCGCCACCAGCAGGCCCTGCAGGAAGAAGCCGCCGCGCGGTGTCTTTGCCGATCCGTCGGCGTTCAGCTTGCCCTTGGAGCGGAACATCTGCACACCCATCCAGATCAGATAGGCGGCACCGATCAGCCTGACCCATTCGAACCAATGGCCCATTCCCGCGATCAGCGAGGTCAATCCGATGCCGACAATGGCGATCATGATCGCCAGTCCGGCCTGTGTGCCGGCGACGTTGGCGAGGCCGGCGCGAGAGCCATGGCGGATGCTGTTGGCGATGATCAGCGTGACCGTCGGTCCGGGTACCAGGATGATGACAAGGCAGGCGACGAGATAGGTGGCATAGAGTTCCAGCGACATGATTTCCTCGACGGTATGCGGCTTTGCGACACGGCTGGCCGCGATCAATGCATGACAGTAACGCGGGTGCAAGCCGGCAAGAGATGTCGCTGGCAACCTTGACCTGGATTATTTTAGGCTCCAGCCAGCCACGGCAGCGTCGTCTCGTAGGCTGCCGCCGCTCTCAGCACGGCCATGTCACCGCGCGGCCGCCCGATCAATTGCATGCCCATCGGCCTGCCGCTGCCATCGAAGCCGGCCGGCACGTTGACCGCCGGGCAGCCGCCCAGCGTGGCGAGCGCTGACACCTGCATCCAGCGGTGATAGCTGTCCATGGCACGCCCGGCCGCCTCCCTGGGCCAAGGAGTACCGACATCGAAGGGAAAAACCTGCGCAGTCGGCAGCGCAATCAGGTCGAATTGGTCGAAGAGTGACAGCAACGTTCGATGCCACGACGAGCGCCTCACCGTGGCGGCGTGGATCTGCGGCGCCGTGAGTTGCAGCGCCTGTTCCACCTCCCACACGGCCTCCGGCTTCAGAAGAGCGCGTTTCAAGGGATCGTCGTAATGCGGCTTGAGCGCACAACCGCTGCTCGCCTGGCGCAGCGTCACGAAGGCCTGCCACAGCGCTTCGAAATCGAAATCCGGCACCAGCGCTTCGGTCTGAAAGGATGCCGCGGCGAACCGGCCGAGAGCGGCCTCGCAAAGACTAAGGATGCCGGGTTCGACCGGCAGATGACCACCGAGATCGCCGAGCCAGGCGATGCGGCCGCCGGCCGTCGGCGTTTGCAGTCCCTGCAGGAAGCAGCCCTGTTTGTGATGCGAGAGCGGCGCGCGAGGGTCGTAGCCAGCCTGCTCGTCGAGCAGCAACGCCATGTCGCGCACGCTGCGGCCCATCGGTCCTTCGACGCCCATCTGGGCGTGGAAGACGTCAAGCTCGGGGCCGGCCGGGACAAGCCCCTGCGACGGACGGAAGCCATAGACGTTGTTGTAGGCCGCCGGGTTGCGCAGCGAGCCGCCAAAGTCGCTGCCGTCGGCGACAGGCACCATGTCGAGCGCCAGTGCGACCGCCGCGCCGCCGCTCGAACCGCCGGCGGTCAAGGCCGGGTCGAAAGCATTGAGTGTCGAACCGAACACCGTGTTGTAGGTGTTGGAGCCCAGGCCGAATTCGGGAACGTTGGTCTTGCCAATGATGATGGCGCCGGCCTTGCGGATGCGCTCGACGAAGAAATCGTCTTCCTGCGGCACGAAATCGGCGAAGATCGGCGAGCCAAAGCTGGTCCTGAGGCCCTTGGTCTGCGCGAGATCCTTGATGGCGATCGGCAGGCCGAACAGCGGTCCGGCATGCCCTGCATGCGCCAGATGGGCGTCCGCCCTGTCGGTCTCGCGCAGGATGTCGGCGCGGTCGCGCAGCGAGACGATGGCGTTGACCAGCGGGTTTACCGCGTCGATCCGGTCGAGGAATGCCGTCGCCACCTCGCGCACCGACAACCGCCTGCGCCGGATCGCCTCGGCAAGATCCACGGCGGACAGGCGGCAGATATTGCCGGCAGGCGGCACGGCGTGTTTTGTGGCCGGACGCATGGCTCTCACCTGGCTGGCGTGTTTTGGAGCGCCGCCTCGACGTCCTTCGCCAGCGGGATTGCCGGCTGGGCACCGGGCTTCAGGCAAGCGAGCGAACCAGCGGCTGCAGCACGGGCGAGCGCCTGGTCGAGCGGCAGGCCGGATGACAGCCCGGCGGCGAAATAGCCGCAGAACGTGTCGCCGGCGCCGACCGTATCGACCGGAGTGACGTTCAACGCCGGAACCATCAGGAGATCGGCTGGCGTGGCGGCCAGAACGCCGTCACCGCCGAGCGTGACGACGATTGTGCGACCGGTCGTCCCCGCGAAATCGCGCATCCGCGCCGGGCGATCGCGGCCGCTCAGCGACAGTGCCTCGCCATAGAGGTCGAATTCGGTTTCGTTGGCGACGACATAGTCGGCCTTGCCGAGGAAGGCGGCCGCCTCTGCGCGGAACGGTGCCGTGTTGAGCACGGTAACCGCGCCTGCCGCCCGTGCTGCGCCCAGTGCTGCATCGACAGTCTGCAGCGGGATTTCCTGCTGCAGGAGCACGACATCGCCCTTCTTCATGAAAGCCTTGGAGAGGTCGCCTGTGACGACCGAATCATTGGCGCCCGGCACCACGGCAATGACATTCTCGCCGTCATCGGCGACCATGATCAAGGCCGTGCCGGTCGAGGCGAAGGTTTCACCGACACCGGACAGGTCGATCTTGCCGTCCCGCAACAGCGCCAGCGCTTCGGTGGCGAAATTGTCCTTGCCGACCGCGCCGACCATGCGCACCTTGGCGCCGGCACGCGCGGCGGCCAGCGCCTGGTTGGCGCCCTTGCCGCCGGGTGCGGTGGCGAAACCGGAGCCACGGACCGTCTCGCCCGGTGCGGGCAAGCGGTCGACATTGGCGATAAGGTCGAGGTTGATCGAGCCGACAACGATTATCAAGTGGTGCCTCCCTGCTGACTGCGGGAAGCTACTCCGTAAGGCCGCCGCTTGCCAGACCGCGCGATCTAATCGCGTCAGGTTTGAACGCGCTTCTCAGCGCAACTCCAGGCGTCGGCGGTGCCGACATCGACAATTGGCGCGCGATTTCAGGATCCGACCTGTCCCGCTTCCCAGCCAAGGATGGCGCGTTTGCGCGTCAGGCCCCAGTGGTAGCCTGTGAGCGCGCCGGACTTGCCGAGAGCCCGGTGGCACGGCACCACGAAGGACATCGGATTGGCGCCGACCGCGGCACCCACCGCCCGGCTGGCGCTCGGTGCGCCGATGCCGGCGGCGATCGAGGAATAGGTGCAGGCCTTGCCCATCGGGATGCGCAGCAGGGCTTCCCAGACGCGGACCTGGAAGTCGGTGCCGATCAAGACGACGCGCAGCGGCTGGTCGGGGCGCCACAGCGCCGGATCGAAGATGCGCGCCGCATAGGGCGCCGTCGCGGCCATGTCCTCGATATAGTTTGCGTTCGGCCAGCGGCCGGACATGTCGGCGAAGGCCGCACGCTCGTCGCCGACATCGCTGAAGGCGAGGCCGGCAAGCCCACGGTCTGTGACCATGATCAGGGCGATGCCGAAAGGCGAGATATGATAGCCGTAGCGGATCGTCAGCCCGGCGCCGCGCGTCTTGTAGTCGCCCGGCGACATCGCCTCGTGGGTGACGAAAAGGTCGTGCAACCGGCCGGGGCCCGACATGCCGACCTCGAATGAAGCCTCGAGCAGCGGCATGCCGGAATCGAGCAGTTTGCGCGCATGGTCGAGCGTGACCGCCTGCAGAAACGCCTTGGGCGACAGGCCGGCCCAGCGAGTGAAGAGCTTCTGCAACCCGGTCGGCGTCTCGCCGACTTCCTCCGCCAATATTTCGAGCGACGGCTGGTCACGATAGTCAAGGCTGATCTTCTCGATCGCGCGCCGAACAACTTCGTAGTCACCGCCTTCGGGTGTGATGTCTTTCTTCAGAATAGCTGTCTGTGCGTTCATCGGGCCATCTCCTTGATCGTGAATATCGTCCTTCGCGGCTCCGATCACCACCCGAAACTTGCCTTCTCGTCATGTGCATCCAGATAGATTTGGCTTCGAGCAAGGAGCCGACGATGGCTGGCGAAAACGTGCATCCCACCAAGGAGAAGTAGACGCTGCCGACTACCGTTTATGGCAAGGCACCGCAGAACCGGTTCGCGAACGAGGCGGTTCGCTCACATTCAGCGCGCTTTCGCGGTCGCCAGGGCGCGCGAAAAGGCTGACGCAAAGCTCTCGCGGTCATCGGGATTGAGGAAGCCGCCGATCGGCACATTCTGGCCTTGTGCTTCCACCGCCATCCTGGTGATGCCGATTTCGGCGTGGCGGGCGACCGAAAAACGCGCCCAGAACGGATTGAAGCGATGGGCTTCCGATTTGCCTGATGGCGCGGTCTTGCGGATGTCGAGGCTGGTGCGCGAGACCGACACTTCCTCACGGGCGCGGGCGGCACGATAATTGGCGCGAAAGGCGATGTAGACGGCGATGACGTCGAGACCCAGGAAGCCGAACACCGGCCAGGCGCCGCGCGACAGGAAAAACGCTCCGGTAGCCAACGAGCCGAACAGCAGAGCGCCCATCAGGATGGCAAAGCCGGTTTTGCCCAGCGAGCGATGCGGTATCAGCAACGCCTGGAAGAATGGCTCGTCGGCCTGATATGAGGCGTTTGTGTCGCTCATGCCGGGATATTATAGGAAGGGGATGACGAGCCCCAAGTCCAAAAAATCCTCTACACCCAAAAATGAACTGCTCCCCGGCCGACGCGACGGCGCGAACGCCAAACCGCGTGCCCGGCCGGTGCGGTCCGATTCGCGCTACAGCCCGGCCGAAGTGCACGAGATTTTCCGACGCTTTTCCGTTCAGCGGCCCGAGCCGAAGGGCGAGCTCGAACACATCAACGCCTTCACGCTGCTGGTGGCGGTGGTGCTTTCGGCACAGGCGACCGATGTCGGCGTCAACAAGGCGACGCGGGCGCTGTTCAAGGTCGCCGACACGCCGCAAAAGATGCTGGCTCTCGGCGAAGCCAAGGTCGGCGACTATATCCGCACCGTTGGGCTCTGGCGCAACAAGGCCAAGAACGTCATCGCGCTGTCGGAGGCGCTGATCCGCGATCATGGTGGCGAAGTGCCCGACGACCGCGATCAATTGGTCAAGCTGCCGGGCGTCGGGCGCAAGACCGCCAATGTCGTGCTCAACATGGCCTTCGGCCAGCACACCATGGCGGTCGACACGCATATCTTTCGCATCGGCAACCGGCTGCGGCTGGCGCCCGGCAAGACGCCGGAACAGGTCGAGCAGGGGCTGTTGAGGATCATTCCGGACGAATACATGCGCCATGCGCATCACTGGCTGATCCTGCATGGCCGCTATGTCTGCAAGGCGCGCAAACCGGATTGCCCGGTCTGTGTCATCGCCGACATCTGCAAGGCTGAGGAGAAGACGAATGATGTTCCGGCGCCGCTGGTCGAAATTGCGCCGCTCGAACCCGTAGGCGAAATTCAGTAGCCGTAGCCGCGCGCCATCGCCGCGGCGAAGACCGGGATCAGCAGGAAGATGAAGGCTTCGGCGCGGACATAAGTTCGAACGGATGCAAGTTGTGCCGCCGGCACTTGAAAGCCGGGGCTGGCCGAGGCCTGCCTGCTCCAGGACGCAAAGCGGACCGTCGGGACGATCGACAGCAGCCCGACGGTGACGAAGGCCGCCATCTTTGCCCAGAATACCCAGTTGTAGACGTAGAATTCCCAACCTTTCAGGCCGTAGATGACGCGTCCGATGCCGACAACGATGATCAGCATGGCGATGATGCCGTAATGGCGATCGATGCCGACAAGCCGCCGAAGCGTCGCGGCGGGCAGATCGCCGCGGATCAGGACAAATTCGGCGCCGATGATGCCGGCCAGTGAAAACACCAGCAGATGATGAAAGATGGCAAGCAGAAGATCGGTGGTATCCATGCCCTTTTCCCTCCGTCGGACGGCACAGCGACGCTGAATCAGTTCATGCGAAGGGTAGCATCGTTCGGCAAGATTCCCATGCCGGAGCTGGAGTTCGCGACTACGTTGACGCCAAATCCTGACAGCCTAAATTTTGACCATGACCAGACTGAAACGCGCCTTGAACCCAATGCCGGACGACATCCGAACCGCTTTGACAAAGCAGGGTTTGATGGCGGCCTATGATGACAGACCGGATTATCAGAAGAACGACTATCTCGGCTGGATCGCTCGTGCCAAACGCCCCGAGACAAGACACATGCGGCTCGACCAGATGCTGGACGAATTGAAGCGCGGCGGCGTCTACATGAACATGCCGTGGCGCCGCTGAAACCGGGCTTTTCGGTCACAGTTTCCCGCGGTCGAAGCGCCTCGACCTCGTTTTTCGCGCTGGGAGATGATCTGCGCTGTCCTGGCTCTTGTTGGACATTTGGGCGACATGCATGAGGCACCGGCAAACAACCACTTTGAATTTGCGCATGATCGTTTCGGAGGCGGTTTTTCGGCGATCATGCGCCGCGAGGCAGAGTTATGGGAAATCCAGGTGCAGCCAGTGCGCCGGTCATCGAGACGAAGCGAACCATCTTGCGGCCACACCAGCTCGATGATTTCGATGCCTATGTCGCCATGTGGGCCGATCCGGACGTCACCCGCTTCATCAGCGGCAAGCCGCGCACGCGCGAGGAAAGCTGGATGCGCTTCCTGCGTCATGCCGGCCTGTGGTCGCTGCTGGGCTACGGCTTCTGGGCGATCGAGGACAAGGCATCCGGCCGTTTCATCGGCGAGGCCGGCTTCCACGATCTGAAGCGCGACATGGTGCCGTCGATCGAAGGCGTTCCGGAAGCCGGTTGGGCGCTGGTCCCGAGCGCACATGGCCAAGGGTTCGCCAGCGAAATCGTCGGACGCGCTCTCGCCTGGGGCGACGAGGCATTCGGGCGTGCAAGGACTGTCTGCATCATCGATCCGGAAAACACCGCTTCGCTGAGCGTCGCGGCCAAATGCGGCTACAGCGAAGTGTTGCGGACCACCTATCACGACAATGCGACGATCCTGCTGGAACGGCAGCCCTAGCGGTTGCGGCCTGGCATCCTGTGGTTCTGGTCGGGCCGAATCGAGGCTTTCTAGGCCTGCCGCTTCAGCGCCGGGCCTTCCGCTTCGGCCTTTAGGGCCGCCTGTTCGAGCATCGAGGCGTCTTCGCCGAAAGCGCGGGTGGCGCGCGCGGCCGCCTCGATCAGCGGATTTTTCATGCGCTGCAGAAAGGCCGCGTCGACGCGCGTGCTCGGGCCGGACAGCGTCAACGCACCGAGCAGGATGTGCCCCGGCCCGAACACTGGAGCCGAGACGCCCGCCGTCTCGGGGTCGCGATCGCCGACCGACAAACAATGGTAGGTTTTGCGGATCGTCTCGTATGGTTCGCCCTGCTGACCGGAAAACGCCGCAAGCACGCGGCCGCCTGTGCCGGCCAGCAGGGGCAGCACGTCGCCTTCCCGGATGGTGTAGCGGATGGGATGCTTGGACTCGACGCGGTAAAGACAGGTGCGCACGTCGCCCGAACGGACATAGAAGGCGACGCTTTCCCAGCTTCGCTCGGCCAGATCGCGCATGATCGGCAGCAGGATGTCGATCGCCACCACCGAACGCTGGTATAGGGCGCCCAGCCGAAAGGTGGCAGGGCCGACACGGTAGCGGCCGTCGTCGAGACGCTCCAGCAATTGCCCGCGCAGCAACGAGTTCGCCAGCCTCAGGATCGTGCTCTTGTAGAGGCCGGTGCGCGCCGCGATTTCGGCCAGGCTGAGCGAACGGTCTGCAGCAGCGAAAGCATCGAGGATGGCGATGGCTCGGTCGAGCGCGGCAACGCCGTTGGTCGACGCAGGCTTGGATTGTGTTACGGTTATCCGCTTGACCACGTCGTTCCGTTCCCAGTTGGACAGAAGGGCCGATCGGAACAATTGTGCCGCATCCGGACAGTTCTGTCCAGCAGAATGCCATTCCGGTTGACAGAACGATGCAAAGACTGCATGAATTTTTGTCGAGCGGGTCTGAATTCAGGCTACGTTGCTGGCAGGCACCGGAGGAGGTGTCGTGATTGGAGGAACCCCATGCTGAACAGACGCAGATTTTTAACGAGCACCGCCGCTGCCGGCGCCGCCGGTTTCGCAGCGTTGCATCTCTCGCCCGCTTTCGCGCAGGACGCACCGCAGATCCAGATCTTTGTGCCGGCAGCGCCCGGCGGCGGCTGGGACCAGACGGCGCGCACGATGGACCAGGTGCTGCGCAGTGAGAAGCTGATCTCCGGTTCGCAGATCACCAATGTCGGCGGCGCCGGCGGCACAGTCGGCCTGCCGCAATTCATCAGCCAGTGGAACGGCAAGGGCAATTCGCTGATGGTTGCCGGCATGGTCATGGTTGGCGCCATCATCGCCAACAAATCGGCCAACAATCTCACCGAGGTCACGCCGATCGCCCGCCTCACCGGCGAATTCGAGGCGCTGGTGGTGCCGGCGGCTTCGCCGTTCAAGACAGCAGCGGATTTCGTCGCCGCCCTCAAGGCCGATCCGACCAAAGTGCCGGTGGCTGGCGGTTCGGCCGGCGGCTCGGACCACATATTGTTCGGCCTTATCGCCAAGACGGCCGGTGTTCCGGCAGCCAACCTCTCCTACGTGCCGTTCGCCGGCGGCGGCGAGGCATTGTCGGCGCTTCTCGGCAACCAGGTCGCGGCCGGCATCTCCGGCTATGGCGAGTTCTCCGAACAGGTCAAGGCAGGCGCGCTTCGGCTGCTTGCCATTTCCGCGGACAAGCGCCAGGAAGGCATCGACGCACCGACGATGAAGGAAGCCGGCATCGATGTTGAACTGTTCAACTGGCGCGGCGTCTTCGCACCGCCGGGCGTTTCCGACGCCGACAAGGCGGCGATGATCACGCTGGTCGAGACGATGGCCAAAAGCGAAGCCTGGGCCACCGAATGCAAAAACCGCAACTGGACGCAGATCCTGCTCACCGGCGACGACTACGCGAAATTTCTCACCGAAGACACGGCTAGGATCGCAGCCATCCTCAAGGACCTCGGCCTTGCCTGATGTCCCCGGCGAGGGGCGGTCTGCACTGCCCCTTTCCGATGTTCGCCAGCCGCATGGACATACGATCCGGCGCGAGTGAAACTGCGATGAGGTCGGCCGTGGGAGACCGGCTATCCAGGGAGGACGATCATGAGCACCAGCGACCAGCAGGCGGCGCGGCCCCGCCTTGCCGTGCCCGAATTGCTGATCGGCATCGGGCTTCTTGCCTGCGCCGGCGCAGTGGCCTGGCAGACTCTGTCGATTCCGGTGTCGCCGCTCTACTCCAAGGTCGGCCCGACCGTCTTCCCCTACATCACCATGGTCGGCATGACGGTCCTTTCCCTGCTGCTGATCGTCGCCGCTCTGCGGGGCGGCTGGCAGCCGGAGGAAGAAAAGGAAACCCCGACCGACTGGAAGGCGATGGGCATCGTCGCCGTCGGGCTGGTCGCGAATCTTGTTCTGATCCAGCCGCTTGGCTTCACCGCAGCCTCGGTGATCATGTTCGTTCTCATCTGCCACGGATTCGGCAGCAGACATCCGCTGCGTGACGTGCTGCTTGGCCTGATCCTGGCGCTTGCCGCCTATTTCGGCTTCGCCAGGGCGCTCGGCGTCAACATCGGCGCCGGCTTCATCGAGAACCAGCTGAACACGGGCCTCGATTCCATTATCCGTATGTTGAGAGGCTGAAGCCATGGAAACGCTTGGCCATCTCGCGCACGGATTTTCGGTCGCCTTTACGCCGGTCAATCTCATGTGGTGCCTGCTCGGCACGACACTGGGGACAGCGATCGGCGTGCTGCCAGGCCTCGGACCTGCGCTGACCATCGCCCTGCTTTTGCCGATCACCTACCAGGTGGCGCCGGAAGCGTCCTTCATCCTGTTTGCCGGCATCTACTACGGCGCCATGTATGGCGGTTCGACGACATCGATACTGCTCAACACGCCAGGTGAAAGCGCGACCATCGTCACTGCGCTGGAAGGCAACAGGATGGCCCGTTCCGGTCGTGGCGGCGCTGCACTTGCCACTTCGGCGATCGGCTCCTTCGTCGCCGGGACACTCGGCACGCTGGGGGTCGCCTTCCTGGCCCCGGTCGTCGTCAAATTCGCGCTGTCCTTCGGCCCGGCCGAATATTTCTCGCTGATGGTGCTGGCCTTCATCACGGTTTCGGCGGTGCTCGGCTCGTCGTCGGTTCGTGGCCTGACCAGCCTGTTCATCGGCTTCGTCATCGGCATGATCGGCGTCGACCTGCAGACCGGGCAACCGCGCTTCACCTTCGGCATGAGCCAATTGCTCGATGGCGTCGACGTGATCGTCGTCGCCGTCGGCCTCTTTGCGGTCGGCGAGACGTTCTACATGGCTTCGCGCCGCTATGCCGGCAAGGACGAGATCGTGCCGCTGAAGGGCTCGCTCTACATGACGGCGGCCGAATGGGCACGCTCGTGGAAGGCTTGGTTGCGCGGCGCCCTGCTCGGCTTCCCGATCGGCGCGCTGCCGGCCGGCGGCGCCGAAATCCCGACCTTTCTGTCCTATGCAATCGAGAAAAAGCTCTCCAAACACAAGGAGGAGTTCGGCACGGTCGGCGCCATCGAAGGCGTTGCCGGGCCGGAAGCCGCCAACAACGCATCGGCCGCCGGCGTGCTGGTGCCGATGCTGACGCTTGGGTTGCCGACCTCGGCGACGGCCGCGATCATGCTGTCGGCCTTCCAAAGCTATGGCATCAATCCCGGGCCGATGCTGTTCATGACGCAGGCCAATCTGGTCTGGGGGCTGATCGCCAGCCTGTTCATCGCCAACATCATTCTCGTCATCCTCAACCTGCCGCTGATCGGGTTGTGGGTGCGGCTGCTGAAAATCCCGGCGCCGCAGCTCTATGCCGGCATCCTGGTGTTCGCCACGGTCGGCACCTACGGTATTTCTCAGTCGCCGACCGACCTCGTCATCCTCTATCTGCTCGGCGGGGCCGGGTTCCTGATGCGGCGCTTCGATTTCCCAACGGCGCCGGTCATCATCGGCATGATCCTCTGGCCGCTCGCCGAAACGCAGTTCCGCCGCGCGATGACCATCTCGAACGGCGACTGGTCGGTGTTTTACAAACATCCGCTGTCGCTGACACTGCTGACGCTGGCGTTCATCGGGCTGATCGGGCCGCATGTCTACGCTTACATCGAACGCCGCCGCATGCGTGGACCGGAACACGTGCCGGGCGATGCCTGACCTGTTTGTGACATCATGACCGATCTGCTGTCCGGCATCCGCGTCCTCGACCTGACCAATGTTCTGGCTGGCCCCTACTGTGCCTATCAGCTGGCGCTGCTCGGGGCCGATGTGATCAAGGTCGAGGCGCCGCAAGGCGGCGATCTGGCGCGCCAGCTCGGCGGCTCGCCGGAACTCAACAGCACCGGCATGGGCGCTTCATTCCTGGCGCAGAACGCCGGCAAACGATCGGTGGTGCTCGATCTCAAGAAAGAGGCCGATCGCGAACGCTTCCTCGATCTGGTCGCCTCCGCCGACGCGCTGGTCGAGAATTTCCGCCCCGGCGTGATGGATCGGCTGGGGCTCGGCTATGCCAGGCTGAAAGAGGTCCGCCCCAGTCTTGTCTATTGCGCGATTTCGGGCTTCGGCCAGACCGGGCCGATGCGCGACAATCCGGCCTACGACCAGATCATCCAGGGTCTTTCGGGCATCATGAGCATCACCGGCACAGCGCAGACCGCGCCGCTGCGTGTCGGATACCCCGTCGCCGACACGCTGGGTGGGCTGGTCGGGGCGTTCGCCATCACGGCGGCACTTGTGAAGCAGAAGACGACAGGCGAGGGCGCTTTCCTCGACGTGTCGATGCTCGAATGCACGCTTTCCGCGCTGGGCTGGCCGGTTTCCAACTATCTGACGGCAGGCGTCGAGCCGCAGCCGATGGGCAACGAAAACATGACGGCGGCACCTTCCGGCACGTTTCGCACCGGCGACGGTCTGCTCAACATCGCCGCCAACAAGCAGGAGCAGTTCGTCACGCTCTGCCGGCTGGTCGGGCTGCCGGAGCTGGCCTCGGACCCGCGCTTTGCCGAGCGCGAGACGCGCAAGCGCAACCGCATCGCCTTGAAGGCGCTGATCGAGGATGCCCTGGCGAACAGCTCGGCCGCGGCCTGGGAGGAGACGCTCAATCGCGCAGGCGTGCCGGCGGGCAGGGTGCTGACGATCCCGCAGGTGCTGGCCGAGCAGCAAGTGATCGAGCGCGACATGACCACCCGTTTCGATAGCATGCCGAACATCGACCGGCCGCTGACCGTCGTGCGCGGCGGATTCATGGTCGATGGTGCACCACCGTTGCCGACCAAGCCGCCGCCGGCGCTGGGCGAGCATATGGACGAGGTGTTTGCCAGTCTGCCGCCGCGCGTCAAGAAAAGGGCGCAGGCATGAGCGACGCGAGAACATGAGCAACGTTGAGAAAAAAACCGGCCGCGAGCGCGGTGAGGAATGGTGGCAGACCGATATCATCGAAATGCGCCCTGGCGTGATCCGGCTGCGTGGCTATGAGATCCAGGACCTGATCGGCCGCGTCAGCTTTCCGGCGATGATCTGGCTGATGCTGCGCGGCGAACTGCCTGGCGAGGAGCAGGCGGCGCTGCTCGGTATCGCGCTGGGGGCGGCCGTCGACCACGGGCCGCAGGCGCCGTCGATCGCCATTGCCCGCATGGCGGCCACCTGCGGCGTCGGCATCAACAGCGCCATGGCTTCAGCCATCAATGTGCTTGGCGACGTGCATGGCGGCGCCGGCGAGCAGGCGCTTGCCTTCTACGGCGACATCGCCGCGGCACTGGACGCTGGCGTGACGCTTGCCGATGCCGTCGCGTCGCGGCTCGATCGCTTCTTCGCAGAGGAAAAATCCTATGTGCCGGGGCTCGGCCATCGCTTCCACCCGGTCGATCCGCGGGCGCCGCGTCTCATTGAGCTGACCCGCGATTTTGCCGCGCGCGGCGTCGTCAGCGGACGTTTCGCCGACATCGCCGAGGCTGTCGAGGCCGAGGTCGCGCGGCGCAAGGGCAAGAAGATCCCGCTCAACATCGACGGCGCCACCGCCGTCATCTATGGCGAGCTCGGCTTTCCGCCGCCGCTGACACGTGGCCTTTTCGTGCTGTCGCGCTCGGTCGGCATCTTGGCGCATGCGTGGGAACAGTCGCAACAGAGCGACCGCAACAAAGGACCACTGCCGCGCGAATGGTTGTGGGCCTATACCGGCACGCCGGTGCGGTCTTTCCCTCAGGGAGAGGACGACGCCAAATGAGACCTTGGTTCAAGTTCGCCAGCGGGCGCTGGCTGGGGAATTTTCAAGTTCTTCAGCAGCGTTGAAAGTTCGGGCTCGTCGATAAGCACGGCTGCGTCTGCCGGCGCCAGCCATGCCCGCTGCCGCCTTTTGCCTTCCTGCCAGTTGGCCAGTTCCTCCGTCATCGCCAGCAGGTAGACGGTGACGTCCACGCGGACGAAGCGGTTCGTCAGCCGCTTCCAGTAGGAATAGGTGCCGGCCGGCTGCTTCAGCGTCTTGCCACGGACGCCGGCTTCCTCCCGCGCTTCGATGGTGGTTGCCTTGCGCCCACTCTTGCCCTTCATCGGCCAGCCCTTGGGCACGATAAAGCGCCTTGTCGATATCGAGGTGACCAGCATCACCTCGACGCCGCCATGCCTGCCCAGCCGAAAGGGAATTGCCGCGACCTGGCGGATCCGCTCGCCCTTCCTCGCCTTGCGCACGACCTTCTTCTTGGTGGCTGCCATTGCCGGCGATCCAATCAGGGCAGTGCCCAAGCGCAAAGGCACGTTGCGAAATCAAAACCGCCTTTGATGCTACTTTAAGTAGAGCGGCGTTCAAGCATATCAGCTAAATAAATGAAAACGCCGGGCCATCAGCGGCAGACGCTGATGAAGCGGCTGCCCGATCGCCGCAACTGGCAAGTAGGCGCCATCTGCGGCACATCTGGCCGTTGCGGCACGACCACGCGATCCTGGGCACGGAACTGCTGTTGCTGCTGCTGAAATTGCTGCCGTCGCAGCCTGTTCTCCAGCATCTGCAATTCGCCTTGCAGGACCACGGTATTGCGATTGGCGGGAGCGACGTTCTGCGCGGAGACAGCCGCGCCCGACAGCATCGCTGTTGCCAGGGTTGCCGACATCAAGATCGTCGAAAGGCGAAGCGGCGACATCCATCCATTCCCTTACGAAACACATCTTGGGCCCGCACGAAACAGAACCCTGCGATTATATAGGGCGCTTGTCTTGATGATGCCATGGCTAAAGCCACGCCGGAGCGGAATTGGCGGGCTAGCCAGTCAGGGCGCAAAGCCCGTCGACCGATGTGTGCTGGCGAAGGGCACCAATACGAGGCCGACGACAAGAAGCTGGAGAGCATCCTGCGGTTCCATACCTTTCAGGCCTGGCTTAGATAATTTGAACCGCAACATCACACAGTTGAAAAGCTCGGCATGGCCGGGCTGCGTTCCCCGGAGCCGTGGCCACGGCACGGCGATAGGCCAGCCGCGCGACTATTCGCGGAATGCGCGGCTGATCTGGTCGGTCAATGGCTTCATCAGAAACGAGATGACGGTGCGATCGGTCGTGCGCATGAACGCCTCCACCGGCATGCCTGGCTTGAGGCTTTCCGGATCCAACGAGCCAAGCTTGCCTTCGTCAAGCCTGATCCGCACGCTGTAGTAGGATAGTCCGTTCCGCTCGTCTTCGACGAGGTCGGGAGAAACCGTTGCTACATGTCCTTCGATTTCCGGCGTGACCTGCTGGCTGAACGCCGACAGCCGCAGATGGACAAGCTGGCCGGGCTGGACCTGATCGATGTCTTGAGGCGCGATGCGTGCGTCCACAGTCAATTCGTCAGCGGTCGGGACAATCATCATAATTGGCTCGCCGGTCGTGACGACGCCGCCGACCGTATGGATCGCAAGCTGATGCACCCGTCCGTTCTGGGGTGAACGAATATCGGTCTGTCTAAGCAATTCCTCCGCAGCGATCTTTCGCTCTGCCAATTCTGTGGTTCGAGCCTCCGTTTCGCGTAATTCTTTCGCGACCTCGCTGCGCCAATCCTGCTGGATCTGGATGATGGCCATTTCTGTTTCGCTGATTCTGCCGTTCGCTTCGGCTATCGCAGCGACGAGTTGGCCGCGCCCTCCCTCGATCTGAGCCTCGCCCCGCTCCAGGTCCAGGAGTCGCGACCGCTGGACGAGTTTCTTTTCCCAAAGGCCCCTGACGCCCTTGATCTCGTCGCGGACCAACGCAATCTCGTGCTCCTTGGCCGCCCTTTGTGCCTCGAGGCCCGCTATCTCCTCCTTGAGCTGGCTCACCCGTTGCCTGCGTTGCTCGATTTGGGCACGGTAAGCTCCCCGGCGCAAAGCGAAAAGTTTCTGCTCCCCGCCGATCACACGCGCCACATGTCCAACAGAGGATCGGCTGGTGAGATCTTCGGAAAAGGCTATCGCCTCGGCACCCTCACGCTCCGCTGTGAGGCGTGCCTCCCGCGCCGAGAGTTCGTCCAGGGTATTGGTTATGACGGCGAGATTGGCGCGTGTAAGCGTGTCGTCGAGACGGAGCAAAATATCGCCTGCTCTGACTTCATCGCCGTTGCGCACGTTGATCTCACCCACAACGCCGCCGCTTGGATGCTGAACCGCCTTGACGTTGGATTCCACTGCGATATGGCCGGTAGCGATGACGGCGCCTGACAATTCCGTCGTTGCGGCCCATGCACCAAGGCCGCCGACAAGCAGCGCCACGGTTGCGGCGCCAAGAAGCATATACCGGCGAAGGGATAAGTCGTTCTGCGTCGGCTGCGATCGCACATCGGTAGGGAGGTTAGCCCGAACGAACGGCAGCCCGCCGATTTTGCCCTTGACGCCGGCCAGATGGCTCGCTCCGGCACGAATATGCGGAATCATCCCCCTCACGCCGTTACGCGCGCCAAAGAACGATCGATCATGAAATAACGTCATCCTGATGCCTTTTCCTCCGGGGCAACTGCTTGAAGCGTTCCCACGGAGGCACTCCGCGTCGTGCCCCGGACGACCAGATCCCTCGCCCCAAATGCGTGCTGACGGCCGGAGTCGAGAACAAGTAAAAGGTCCACTGCCGCCAGGGCGCTTGGACGATGGGCGATTACGACAACCACGCCGTGCCGCTGTTTGACTGCAAGGATCGCCTGGGTTAAAGCCTGCTCGCCTCCAGCGTCCAGATTCGAGTTCGGTTCATCCAAAACAACGAGGAAAGGATCACCATAAAGCGCGCGGGCCAGTCCGATGCGCTGCCGCTGTCCTGCTGAAAGCGATGCGCCGCCCTCGCCGATCTCGGTCTGATATCCGCGAGGCAAGCGCAGGATCATTTCGTGCATGCCCGCGGTCTTGGCCGCCGCGATAATGGTTGCCGGATCCGGAGAAGGATCAAAGCGGGCAATGTTTTGAGCAATGGTGCCCGCGAAAAGTTCGACATCTTGCGGCAGATACCCGATGTGCCGCCCCAGTGCCTCAGCCGGCCACTGTTCGATGGCGGCGCCGTCCAGGCGGATTTTGCCGCGCGCTGCCGGCCAGACGCCGACGAGCGCCCGGGCCAGTGACGATTTGCCCGATGCACTCGGACCGATGACACCGAGCGCGGAGCCGGCACTCAGCGAAAACGCAACATCCTGTACGACAAAACGGCGTTCGCCTGGCGGAACGACGCTGATCTCTTCAACCGAGAGTTGTGTCCGCGGCGGCGGCAGCTGCAAGCGATCCTCTGTGGCAGGGAACTGCGTGAAAAGTTCGTTCAGCCGGTGCCAGCCTTGTCTGGCGGCAAGAAAGTTCTTCCAGTGCGCAATTGCAAGTTCGACTGGCGCCAGCGCTCGCGCGGTGAGAATAGAACTTGCGATGATGATGCCAGGCGTGGCTTCCTGGCCGATCACCAAATACGCTCCGATCGCGAGAACGACTGATTGCAGCAGCATCCTAAAGCCGCGGGAGAGCGCGCCGAATGAACCCGTGACATCGCTGGCGCGCATCTGCGCCTGCCTATATTTACCGTTTGCTTCCGCCCAGCGCGAGGCCATAGTGGATCTCATGCCCATCGCTTCGAGCACCTCGGCATTGCGGATGCTTGCCAGTGCGATATTGCTGCGCGCTCCGGCGTATCCCGACATTTCGGTTGCTGGACGGCGGACCGTTTTCTCCGTGAGCACGGTCAATGCCAAAAGCAGGATCGCCCCAATCAGCGCAGCCAGGCCGAGCCAAGGATGGAAGGCAAAACAGAGCGCGAGATAAAGCGGCATCCACGGCAGGTCGAAAAGAGTGGCGGGACCACCGCTGGCCAGGAAACCGCCGATTTGATCGAGATCGCGCACCGGCTGCATGCCCTCGCCCGAACGGCCTCTGGCCAAGGGCAATTGCGACATCACGCGGTAGGTCCGCTCACTCAGGCGCTCGTCGAGTCCGCTGCCGATACGCGCCAAGACCCGGCCGCGGATCGCGTCGAGTGCACTTTGAAAAACATATAGAATCGAAATCAGCAGGACCAGAGCCACCAGCGTCGGCACGCTACGGCTGGGCAGGACCCTGTCGTAGACCTGCAGCATAAACACCGAGCCGGACAACATCAGCACGTTGATAAGGCCGCTGAAACCCGCCACCGCCAAAAAGGCGCGCCGGAAAGGCGCCAGGCAGGCAGCCAATTCGGACTTCGCCCTCGGCGGGCGGAGCTTCTCTGAACCAGATTGTGACATTGATGTCCCCTCGATCAACCGCATGCGTCAGCAGGCGATGCGGGCCCATAACTGCAGGCCCGCATCGTCCGGCATTGGCTACGCGGCCTGATCGGCGATCACGCTGTTGTTATGCGCAGACAGTTGCTCGATGAGTTTCGCAGCCAGCGCGTCGGCATCGCCCGCTTGCGTATGTGCATACTCTGCCCAATCAAAAGCCGGTCTCGGATCGCCCGCATTTGCTAGCGCGGTCGATACAGCGTCCCGGACCTGCTCGATAGCGTCGTCGAGTTGGCCCCGAGCGTTCCCGAGTTGTGGAAACACGATGTTATCGCCTTCAAGCGCCACCTGTGCGCCACTCTCCTTAGCCGTGCCAGGCGTTGCTTCGGCCTCCTCATGTTCGGCCAGGGTCTGCTCAGACCGGAAGTTTGCGCCCTGTTTGCCGAAGAAGTTTGCAAGCCACTGGGAGCCAGAAACCGGCTGGCCAGAATCCGGCTGGCCAGAAACCGGCTGGCCAGAATCCGGCTGCCCAGAAGCCGGCGGCGTTGTCGGGGCCGGTTCAGCTTGCGCCGTTGGTGTCGGGGCCTGCTGCGGCGCCGGATCGGAAGCCGCAGGTTCATCCTGAACGGCAGCGACGGATCCCTGCTTCGGATCGACGAGATCGAGTTTGACGTTCTTGCTCCCGACAGAGACGGTGCGCGTCGAAGCTTCGATGCCCGCCCCCGAGAAGGTTACTGTGTAGGTGCCCGGCTTGAGGGCGAGGTCATAGCCGCCAGCGGCCGTGGTCTTCGCCGTAAACGTCGTGCCCGTCGAACTCTTTGCCGTGATGGTGAGGCCGGATAGACCTTCACCGGGATCGTAGAACCTGTCGCCGTCCTTGTCGTCGATCGCCACACCGGTCAGGAACAGGTCTGATCCGGTCTTGCCGAAATTCTCCGTCACGAAACCGCTGGAGCGCCCCCGGTAATCGCCAACCTCGAATCCAAGCCCTACCTCGCGGAAGTTGCCGTTGAGGATGTTGGCACGATGACCCGGGGAGTTCATCAGGTTGTTGTGCAGGAGCAGAATCTCGTCATTATAGCCTGTCGGTGACCTGGTCGTAGCCCACGCGATGTTCTCCCCTGTCGCCCAGGAGCCGGCGAGGGTGTAGCCAGCCGCCTTCATGCGCTGGGTGGGCGAGGAGCCTCCCGACCCCGTGTGAGAAAAGGTGTCGGTTGCAAGCATCCATCTGCTGTGCCCCTCAGCCGACTCGCTGAGATCATTGTCAAAGGCCAGCGGCTGCACGCCGGCCTTAGCCCTCTCCGCGTTGATAAGTTCAAGTAGATATTGTTCTTGTGCGCTATGTTGCGGCATTAGGTCGTCGCTCCACTGTTTCGTTTTTGGACGGTCCCGCCAAGCTGTAGAATTTCCCCAATCACGCTTGGTAAAAGCCGACTGTGGCTAACCTGCGGCAAGCAGCTGTTAACCATGATTTTGTTAAAGAGAATTTGTGGGGATGCGATAACACAAAATTTCATATTGTAATGCAACCAGCAAGTGTGACATTCAATTATGCGCGTTCTCGCGATGCGCGACGTGCGCGCCAGGCCGTGAGGACCTGCGAGAGTGGCGGCCGCGGCTATGCCGCCGGCAAGAGGTCGGGCTCTCGTCCTTTATGCGCATGCCGCCAGCATCCAGATCGGGACGGCGCCCGGTCCTGTCCTGAACGCCTCGCGTCGACCATTGCCATTAACCGAAGGTTGTTCGCCGATCCTGGACATCAGGGACCCGTGTGGCCGAGCCGTCTCGATCGCTGTCAAGATCGTTAAAGGAAAAGCTGATCAAGTCGGCTTCGCCGTACAACCGGGACGCTTGGTTGTGGAGCGCTGGATCAGCTGCAACAGGCGGCTGATGGTAGACGCGCGCCCCGCAGTCGGGTTAGACGGGCCCGCCCGCGGCCGTCGCTTCAGTCGACTTCGCGCAGGCGGTATCCGACGCCGGTTTCGGTGGTGATGTAGCGCGGCTGGTCGGGCGTTTTCTCGATCTTTTGCCTGAGCTGCCGCACATAGACCCTGAGATACTGCACGTCGGTCGAATCGCCCCAGACCTGCTTCAAAAGAAACTGGTGGGTGAGAACCTTGCCGGCGTGCTGCACGAGGATGCGCAGGATGTCGTACTCCTTCGGCGAGAGCTTTATCTCCCTGTCCTCGATCATGACGATGCGCTTCACCAGATCGACCGTGAGATCGCCGGTGTTAAAGACCGGCTTCTCGCCTTGCTGCTGGAACTTGTGGCGGAGCGCCACGCGGATGCGCGCGACAAGCTCGTTCATGCCGAACGGCTTGGTGATATAGTCGTCGGCGCCGAGATCAAGTGCCGAGACGATGCCGGCCTCGTCGGTGCGGCTGGAAAGGATGACGACCGGAACATCCAGGCCGTCGTCCCGCCATTTGCGCAGCAATTCGTGGCCGCCCATGCCGGGCAGGCCGAGATCGAGCAGGATCAGGTCGGGCTTTTCCGTCCCCACGAGTTCGATCGCCGTCCTGGCGTTCGGCGCCTCGCTGATCGCATAGCCCTGGCTGCCAAGGCCGACGCGGAGCAGCTTGCGGATCGGCGGTTCGTCATCGACGACCAATATCCTGACGTCCAGATTCGTCATGCCAATTTAGCCACGTCGGGGTCGCCCACATTTCGGTCATCGCCGTTGGGGTCGTCGTCCACCGCGGGCAGTTCCGTTGGCACCGGCATCTTGATGGTGAAAACCGCACCTGAATGGTCGGTCCTGCTGGCCGCCGAAATCGTCCCGCCCATCGCCTCGATGAAGCCGCGGCAGATCGAGAGCCCAAGCCCGGTGCCGGCACGGACCTGATCGCCCTTGCGCACCCGGTAGAACGTGTCGAAAACGCGTTCCAGATCGGCGCGCGGAATGCCTGGCCCCTCGTCCATGATCTGCAGGATGACGGAACCATTGTCGGCCCAGCCCTGCAGGCGGATCGTCGAGCCAGGCGGCGCAAATTTAGCGGCATTGTCGAGGAGATTGAACAGCGCTTGCTCGAACAGGACAGGGTCGACCCTCAGCATCGGCAGATCCGTGGGAATGTCGACTTCGGTCTTGTGTTCGCCAATGATTTTTCTGGCTCGATGCAAGGCGGTGCCAACAATGTCGCCGACATAGTGGAACGCGTAGTTCGGCTCCATCGCACCGGATTCGATCTTGGTCATGTCGAGCAGATTGGCGATGAAGCGGTTCAGCCGTTCCGATTCGTCGAGCACCGTCGACAGCAGGTCCGCCCGGTCCGTTTCGGGAAGCGCCGGTGCAAATTCCCGCAATGTGCCAGCGGCGCCCATGATGGCGGCAAGCGGCGTCTTCAGGTCATGGGAAATCGAGGTCAGCAGCGCCGACCGCAGGCGGTCCGCCTCGGCCTCGAGCTTGGCGCGGTCGACGTCGGCAACCAGCTGGATGCGTTCGATGGCGACTGCCGCCTGGTCGGCGAGCGCGTCGAGCAGTCGCTGCTGCTCGGGCGTCAACAGCGGACCTTGCTTGTCGTTGTCGAGGCCGACGACGCCGACAGCGGTGCGCCCGGTCCGCAACGGCAGATACAGGCGTCTTGCTCCGGGAAGCGTGTCGGCGCCGCGGCCCGCGGGACGATCGTGCTCCCAGGCCCAACGGGCGGCCGCGATGTCGGCCTCGGCCAGCGTGTCGTCGGGTGGGTAGCCGGCCTTGACGGTGATCGAGCCGTTTTCCGGCAGCAGCAGCACCACGCGCAACTTCAGCATCGAGGCTATCTGGAAGGCAGTCGCCCAGAGCACGTCGTCAAGCGTGCCGGCGCCGGCGAGCTTCTTCGAGAAAAGATAGATATCTTCCGTGGCGCGTGCCCGCGAGCGGGCAGCAACCGCCTGTCGCTGCACCCGCGCTGTCAGATTGCTGGCAATGACCGCAACAACCAGGAAGGCAGCCAACGCCACGATGCTCTCCGGATCCTGGATCGTCAGCGTGTAGCGTGGTTCCAGAAAGAAATAGTTGAAGGCAGTGGCGCTGATGAGGCAGGCATACAAAGCCGGCCAGAGACCGCCGGTCACCGCCGACGTCAGAACCCCGATGAGAAAGATGATCGCCAGATTGCGGACGTCGAGAAACTGGTGGAGAAGGACGGCGAAGGCGAGCGAGCCAGCAACATAGGCCGTGGCCTTGAGATAGGGCCAGATCTCGAATTGCCACTGCTCGTCCGCCACCTTTACGGTCCGTGACGTCGCCTCGTCGTTGCGTTCGTTTCCCGAAATGACATGGACGCTGATGTCGCCGGCATTGCGGATGAGATCATAAGTGAGCGAGCCTTCGATCAATTCCCGCCAGCGCGATCGGGTCGGCCTGCCGATCACGATATGGGTGAAGTTGTTGGCGGTCGCATGGCGAACGATGTCCTGCGCGACGTTCTGGCCTGGAATGGTCGTTACCTCGGCGCCGAGTTGCTCGGCAAGGCGCAGCAGCGTCGCCAGCCGATCCTTGGCCTCCTCGGACGTGGCGGCTGAACGAGGGGTATCGACGTGAAGCGCCGTCCAGGGGGCGCGGAGCCGGTCGGCCAATCTCCGCGCATAGCGGACGCGGGCCGCCCCGCCCGGACGCGCGTCGACGCAGACGAGAACCCTTTCCCCCGCCGCCCAGGGTCCGGGTATGGCGTGGGCCTGCATGTGGGTCAGCAACTGCTCGTCGACGCGCTGGGCGGTGCGGCGCAGCGCAAGTTCCCTGAGCGCCGTCAGATTGCCCGGCGAGAAATAATTCTCGATCGCGCGCCGGGCGGTGCTGGGGATGTAGACCTTGCCTTCCTCGAGTCGCTTGATCAGGTCGTCGGGCGTGAGATCGATGATCTCGATGTCGTCGGCCTGGTCGATGATGGAGTCTGGAACCGTCTCGCGCACCCTGACGCGCGTGATCTGCGCCACGACATCGTTCAGGCTTTCGACATGCTGGATGTTGAGCGTGGTGTAGACGTCGATGCCGTGCGTCAGGATTTCCTGAACGTCGAGATAGCGCTTGGGATGGCGGCTGCCCGGCGCGTTGGTATGGGCAAGCTCGTCGACGAGGACCAGCGCCGGCCGCCGGGCAAGGATGGCATCGAGGTCCATTTCCTCGAGGGCGCGCCCCTTGTAGTCGACCCGACGACGCGGAATCACCTCATAGCCGTCGACCAGCACCTGGGTTTCCTTGCGGCCGTGCGTCTCGACGACGCCGATCACCACGTCCACTCCGTCGGCCAATCTTGCACGGCCCGACATCAGCATTTCATAGGTCTTGCCGACACCGGGTGCTGCACCCAGAAAAATCCGCAGACGACCGCGCCCCTCCCGCTCCGCACGGTCAAGCAGGGCGTCGGGTGAGGGTCTGGTTTCGTTGCTTCTGTCGTCCGGCATCACAATCGATCATGAATGGCGCCGGGGATGGTGTCGATCCCCAGCCCACCACTCAATGCTTCCCACCATTCATTGCCTGGTGGCCTCGTCCAGCGCCAGGTTGAGCGCCAGCACATTGACCACAGGCTCTCCCATCAAACCGAGTTCGCGGTCCTCGAGGTGGCTGTCGACAAGGGATTTGACCCTGGCTTCATCGACGCCCCTGGCCCTGGCCACCCTGGCGACCTGGAAATAGGCGGCCTCGGGGCTGATATGCGGATCGAGGCCGCTGCCTGAAGTCGTGACCAGATCGATCGGCACCGGCTGGTTCGGATTTTCCCCTTTCAGCCTGTCGGCATCGCTCTTGACGCGGTCGATCAGCTTGGCGTTGGTCGGCCCGAGATTCGAGCCGCTCGAAGCGGCGGCGTCGTAGCCGTCGCCGGCAGCCGACGGCCGGCCATGAAAATAGCGCTCGCTGGCAAAAGCCTGGCCGATCAGCTCGGAGCCGACGAGCTTGCCGTCCCTCTCGATCAGGCTGCCATTGGCCTGGCGCGGGAACAAGGCCTGGGCGATGCCGGTCATGCCGATCGGATAGATCAGGCCGGTCAGGATGGTAAAGAAAACGATCATGGTGATCGCGGGTCTGATTTGCTTGAGCATGGACTTGATTCCCTATGCGAGGCCTAGCGCGGTGATGGCCATGTCGATCGCCTTGATGCCGACGAAGGGGGCGACGAGGCCGCCGAGCCCGTAGACAAGAAGGTTGCGGCCGAGCAGCGCGCCGGCGCCGACGGCGCGATATCTGACGCCTCTTAGCGACAGCGGGATCAGCGCGACGATGATCAGTGCGTTGAAGATGATAGCCGAGAGAATGGCGCTCTGCGGCGTTGCCAGATGCATGATGTTGAGTGCCTGCAGCGGACCTGACGTCTGCCCCGGCGCGATGTAGAAGACGGCGAATATGGCCGGGATGATGGCAAAATACTTGGCCACGTCGTTGGCGATCGAGAAGGTCGTCAGCGAGCCGCGCGTCATCAGCAGCGCCTTGCCAATTTCCACGATCTCGATCAGCTTGGTCGGATCGCTGTCGAGATCGACCATATTGCCGGCTTCGCGTGCGGCGACGGTGCCGGTGTTCATGGCGACGCCGACATCGGCCTGCGCAAGGGCCGGCGCATCATTGGTGCCGTCGCCGCACATGGCGACGAGCTTGCCCTTGGCCTGTTCGTCGCGGATGAGCTTCAGCTTGTCCTCGGGCGTCGCCTGGGCAAGGAAATCGTCGACGCCGGCCTCCGCCGCGATCGCCGCCGCCGTCATCGGGTTGTCGCCGGTGATCATCACCGTGCGGATACCCATCTTGCGCAGTTCGGCGAAGCGTTCCCGGATGCCGCCCTTGACGATGTCCTTGAGATGGACGACGCCGAGCAGGCGTCCGTCGCGCTCGACCGCAAGCGGCGTGCCGCCGGATTTGGCGACGTCGTCGGCGATCGCCTGGAGGTCGCGGACGGTGTCGCTGCCGGGGCGCGTGCCATGCGTAGCGACCGTCGACTGATTGACGAACGCGAGCACCGAATCGACCGCGCCCTTGCGAACCGAAGAGCCATCGATGTCGACGCCGCTCATGCGGGTTTGCGCGGTGAAGGGCACGAAAGCGGCATGCAGTGCTGCCATGTCGCGGGCACGGATGGCGTATTTCTCCTTCGCCAGCACGACGATCGAGCGGCCTTCCGGCGTTTCGTCGGCAAGCGAGGCCAACTGCGCCGCGTCGGCCAACTCCTGCTCGGTGACGCCCTTGACCGGGCGGAATGCCGTCGCCTGGCGATTGCCGAGCGTGATCGTGCCGGTCTTGTCGAGCAGCAGCGTGTCGACGTCACCCGCCGCCTCGACCGCGCGGCCCGACATCGCCAGCACGTTGAACCGCACCAGGCGATCCATGCCGGCGATGCCGATGGCCGAAAGCAGCGCGCCGATCGTCGTCGGGATCAAGGTGACGAACAGGGCGACGAGGACGGTCACCGAAATGGTGCCGCCCGAATAGGCGGCGAAACTCGGGATCGTTGCCGTCGCCAGCACGAAGATCAGCGTCATGCCGACGAGCATGATGTTGAGCGCGATCTCGTTGGGCGTCTTCTGGCGCGCAGCGCCTTCGACCAGCGAGATCATGCGGTCGAGGAAGGTGTGGCCGGAGGCCGCGGTGATGCGCACGCGGATCCAGTCGGACAGAACCTGCGTGCCGCCGGTCACCGCCGAACGGTCGCCGCCGGATTCTCGGATCACCGGAGCCGATTCGCCGGTGATCGCCGCCTCGTTGACCGAAGCGACGCCTTCGATCACCTCGCCGTCCGACGGAATGATGTCGCCGGCCTCGACGAGCACCACGTCGCCGACCTTCAGGCTGGTGCCTGGCACCAGCTTGAACCTGGTGCGGTCGTCGCCGCTCAACAGCTTGGCCTGGGTCTCGGTGCGAGCCTTGCGCAGCGAATCGGCTTGGGCCTTGCCTCGGCCTTCGGCGACCGCTTCGGCGAAGTTGGCGAAAAGCACGGTGAACCACAGCCAGATGATGATCTGCAGCGAGAAGCCGAGATCGCCGCCGCCGGTGACGAGATCCTTGACGAACAGGACTGAGGTGAGCGCCGAGACGACGGCGACGACGAACATCACCGGATTGCGCATCAAGGTGCGCGGGTTGAGTTTCCTGAAGGCGCCGTCGACGGCGGGCAGCAGGATACGGGCATCCATGATGACAGCGGATTTGGACTGGCTCATTTGGTGGCTCCAGTATCGATGTTGTTGACCGGTCGATCATCTGCCGAAAGCAGATGCGGCAGCCCGGAGGCCAGCAGCCAGACCACGATCATGACTGCCGCAATGCCGAAGAACGTGGACAAGGTCGGAAAAGGCGGCGGGGTCGGGAAAGGAGGCGGGGTTGCCCCTTTCCGATCGTCTCGATGCCGAATCTTGCGACGTATGGTTTCGAGCCAGGACATGACATTGATCCAAGGTGGGACGGTTCAGAAAGTCTGCCCGTGGATGCCGGCCAGGTGCTCCACGATCGGTCCGACTGCCAGCGCCGGGAAGAAGGTGAGGCCGCCGACGATCAGAATGACGCCGACCAGCAGCCCGACGAACAGCGGCCCGTCGGTCGGGAAGGTGCCGGCGGAGGCGGGCACCGTCTTCTTGGCGACCAGCGAGCCGGCGATCGCCAGAGCCGGGATGATGACCAGGAAGCGGCCCATCAGCATGCCGATGGCAAGCGTGACGTTGTACCAGGGCGTGTTGCCGGTCAGGCCGCCAAAGGCCGAGCCGTTGTTGGCGGCAGCCGAGGTGTAGGCATAGAGAACTTCGGAGAAGCCGTGCGGGCCGGCATTGGCCATCGAAGCGACGCTGGTCGGCAGCACCACCGCGATGGCGGTGAAGATCAGCATCGCCAGCGGCAGGCAGAGAATGGCGAGCATCGCCATCTTGACCTCCTTGGCCTCGATCTTCTTGCCGAGGTATTCGGGCGTGCGTCCGACCATCAGTCCGGCGACGAAGACGGCGATCACGATATACATCAGGATGCCGTAGAGACCGGCGCCGACACCGCCGACAATGACCTCGCCGAGCTGCATGTTGATGATCGGGATCATGCCGCCAAGCGCTGTGAAACTGTCATGCATGGCGTTGACGGCGCCGCAGGACGCGGCGGTGGTGATCACCGCAAACAGCGCCGACAAAGCGATGCCGAAGCGCGTTTCCTTGCCTTCCATGTTGCCGCCGTCGATGCCCAGCGCATGCACCAGCGGATTGCCTGATGCTTCCGCCCAGTAGCAGACGGCAACGCCGGCGATGAACAGGACGCCCATTGCAGTCAAGATCGCCCAACCCTGGCGCTGGTCGCCGTTCATGCGGCCGAAGACGTTGGTCAGCGCCGCACCGATGGCGAAGATCGAAATCATCTGGATCAGATTCGAGATCGCGTCGGGGTTTTCGAAGGGATGCGCGGCATTGGCGTTGAAGAAGCCGCCACCATTGGTGCCGAGCATCTTGATGGCGATCTGCGAGGCAACCGGCCCGACCGCGATCGACTGCCGCGCGCCCTCCAGGGTTGTGGCGTCGAGATAAGCGCTGAGCGTCTGCGGTATGCCGAGATAAACATAGACCAGCGTCAGCACCATGCAGAGCGGCAACAGCAGGTAAAGGGTGCACCGGGTCATATCGACCCAGAAATTGCCGATCGATTTGCCGGAGGCCTTGGTGAAGCCGCGGATCAGCGCGATTGCGATGGCGATGCCGGTCGCTGCGGACAGGAAGTTCTGCACGGTCAGGCCGGCCATCTGCACGAGATAGGACATCGTGCTTTCACCGCCGTAGTTCTGCCAGTTGGTGTTGGTCATGAAGCTGGCGGCGGTGTTGAAGGCGAGCCCGGGTTCGACGCCGCTCATGCCGGCCGGATTGTAAGGCAGGCTGCCTTGCAGCCGTTGCAGGGCGTAGAGCACCACGAAGCCGGCGAGGTTGAAGAACAGCAAGGCCGCCGCATAGGTGGTCCAGTGCTGCTCCTCACGCTCGCTGGTCCCCGAGATGCGATAAAGGCTGCGCTCGACAGGAGCCAAAATCGGCGAGAGGAATGTGCGGTCGCCGCTGAAAACGCGATACATGTAGCCGCCGAGCGGCTTCACCAGCAAAACGACGATCCCGCAATAGACGAGGATCTGCATCCATCCGTTGAAAGTCATCGAAATAGCCTTCCGTGCCTGCGCCAGTTGCCGTTAGAAACGTTCTGGGCGAATGAGGGCGTATGTCAGGTAGACGAGAAGGAACAGGGTCACAGCGCCACCGAGGATATAGTCGACAAGCATGTTGCGGTCCTTCCGCCTAAAGACTGTCGCAGGCTTTGACGAAGGCGAAGAACAGGGCGAAAAACAAAAACCCTATCCCGAGAACGATGATGTCCATCGGAGCTGTTCCTTATTTTCGTTTTTGCACTGGCTTGCCTGCAGCCGGGCAGCGTTGAAGTCATATGAAGACACTCTGTCGCGATGATAATGGCGACCGAGATGTGTCCTTCCCGACGGAATATGGATCCAAACCCCATAAAGGTTCGAGACGTGGCGAAGAGGAAAGAAATAAGTATCCTATAAAGGATTTGCCGTCGCGGTTCTCTGCGCGGCGCTCGAAGACAAGTCGTGCACCGGGGCGGAGCCACTGAAAATCAGCGATTTCGCGTATAGATCACGGCATAGTCGTTCGCATACGCCCGCTTCCCGCCCAGTTCATCGAAGAACGGAATGCGGCTGTCGTCCGGCGTGCGAATGGCTGCGCGTGCGAAGCTGATGCGGGAAAGTCGAGGGCGGACGCGCTCCGCCAAATCGGCTGCTCAGCCTTCGGCCTTGAAGTTCTTGGCTTCCTTCTCGACCTTGGCGCTGTCCTTGCCGTGCTTGCGCATCAGATCCTTCGCCTGGTTGAGCGAAACGTCAGTTGTCTCGGCCAGTCGCAGGGCCTCCTTGTCGTCCGGTTCGCGTTTCTTCCGATCGGCCATTGCGGTCCGTTTGTCAGCCATCACAATGCCTTTATGCTCTTGGCGATTTCGTTCAGCACCTTGCGGTCGGTGCCGTGGCGCTTGATCAGCGTGCGAGCCTGGTCGGGAGTGATGCCGGCTTCCTCGGCGAGATGCCTCACCTCATAGTCTTCGTCGCCGGCTACTTGTGAGCGATCGCGGTTGTCGGTCTTGGTCTTGTCGTCTGGCATGGCAGTTCTCTCCTCACTTAGAGGCTGTTTGGAAAGTCTACTCCGGCGGCCATCTGATGGCGTTTTCTGCGCTTCCGGTGCTCACGGACCCGAACGTCCGCTGCGCTCCGGTTCTCGAAACCACCACCATATGACTCGCCGGAGCGACTTTCGAAACAGTCTCTTGGACCTGGAGCATAACGGCGGAGATTTCGTGAGGTTCCTTAATGCATGTCGCCCAAAAGTGCGCAGCGGTTTTGGGACAACGACATGCATAACCAGGAGCAACGCATGTCGCCCAAAAGTGCGCAGCGGTTTTGGGACAACGACATGGTCTTGGGCAACGACATCCCTAAAAACAAGAACCAAAAGCACGTCGCATCGAGCTTTTGAGACGTGACGCGCCTTAATGCTGGCCTTCGCGCACAAACACATGGGCTTCCTTGGCGGCCGCCGTGAATGCCCGCCGCGCAGTGCCAACCGCCCGCCGCTGCTCCATCGCATCCATCATGGCTTTCAAGGCCGCGCGATATTTCGGCCCGCGCTTTTCGTCTGGCCATTTGTCGACCAGAAGCGAGGCCGCCTGGACCGTCCTCGTCACAGAAAGCCGGCGTCCGGTGCGTTCGCTCTCGATCGTCACCGGAACGTCGAATTGTTCATCACGCATTGCCGCCACTCCTCGACTCCAAGGACAGCAACGGCGCAGCGGAGTTATTCGTTCCGATAGCGAATGGCGCGATCCATCCCGATCATGATTCATGGTTACGGAGTGGCTTATGTCGCCAGTCTCATTTTAGACAGTGCGCAAGCCAATTGCGGCCGGGCGATGTGCATCAGCGGCACCGATGGTCGAACACGATCCCCATGGTCCTACCAATTGCGGTCATGACGATAAGCTCGACCAGTTGGTCGTCGCTGTCCGTACAAGCTGGGCCTGCCCGGCGGATGGTATCTATTGCGGCTCTGGTCGATATGGTGTCGCCGGCGCGGAATTTTGAAAGCGCAGATGAAACGAGTTCATGGGCCGGCAAGTCAACGACAGGCGCTCTCGAAACGATGTCCATTGGCCTCCTCCGCCATGAACTCTCTGCCACGAGAATAATACGCCGAATGGTGGTTTTCGCCAGCGAAAATTGTGGTCCGACCAGAGGCCGATCGGAGACCAATTGGACTGGGACAGCTAGCTTTTTTGCAGGGCTCAGCGCGATGCTGCCGACCTCGATTTCTCTCTGCCCTTCGCAGCTGGCTTGACCCTTATACGCATCGCTCCACCCTCGGGATGATCGATCTCAAAGGCATTGGTCTTGCGCACGAGATCGCTCAGCTTGCGAAAGCCGAAGGTCCTGGGATCGAAGTCCGATGCCAGATTGGCGAGTTGATTGCCGACAATGCCGAGCGGCACCCAGCCGTCCTCGGTTCCCATCTGTGAAATGACCCTGGTGATGATCGGCGTCGCGGCGCTGGGCGGCTGCAAGGACTTCGTCGGCGCCGCATCGTTCGCGTTGGCTGGCGCAGTCGGCAGCAGGTTCTCGGTGTATACGAACCGGCGGCAAGCCTGCCGAAAACTCTCCGGCGTCTTCTGCTCGCCAAACCCATAAACGTCGATCCCGTGCTCCCTGATGCGAGCGGCAAGGCGGGTGAAATCGCTGTCGGACGACACCAGGCAGAAGCCTTCGAACCGCCCGCTGTGGAGAAGGTCCATGGCGTCGATGACGAGCGTGATGTCGGATGCGTTCTTGCCGGTGGTGTAGGCGAATTGCTGCTGCGGGATGATCGCATGCTTCGACAGCACATCCGCCCATGCCTTTGAGCGGGTGCTGGAGAAATCGCCGTAGATGCGACGGACGCTTGCCTCGCCGATCTTCGCGATTTCCTCGAACAAACCGTCGGCAATCTTGGCCGAGGTATTGTCCGCGTCGATCAGCACTGCAAGCCGTGGAGAACGTGGTTCGGTTGGCAAGGTGAGCCCCTGTTTTTGGCTGCGTACCAAATGCATATGGTGCAGCGGCGCCATGTGAAACCTTTTTATCGAAATACGAACGTCATCTACTTCTCCCGATACAAGATCATGCCGGCGTGGTGCAGCACGCCGTCGATGAACGTTCCGTCAGCGGTAAAGCCGGTGTCGTCCCAGTAGTCGATGTGATTTCCCCGGATCTCATAGCGCCCCTGGTATGCGCTGTCACGGTTCCCGCGCGCTTCGTCATAGCGACCATTTGGAAGCAAGTTGTGGCGGATATGGCCATCCGCCGTGACCCACATCCCGACATAGGAGTGGCTTGCCGAAGCTGGGGTAACGGAATTTTGCGCGATATTCATTTGGGCGAAGCCTTTCTGTGCGGATAAGCCGGCCGCGCCGGCAACAAGCACGGCAGCGGCAAGTATGGAAATCTGTTTCATCGGACTACTTGCTGGCTGTCGGCCGGATGACGATCTCGTTCACGTCGACATCGTCCGGCTGTTCGATGGCAAAGCGCACGGCACGGCCGATCGCGTCGGGCTGCAGCGCAATGGCGCGATAGGTCTTCATCGCTTCCACTGCGATCGGATCGGTGATCGTGTCGGCGAGCTCGCTTTCGACCACGCCCGGATGAATGCAGGTGACGCGGATGTTGTCGTGCTCCTGCCGCAAGCCATCGGAGATGGCGCGGACCGCGTATTTGGTTGCGCAATAGACAGCGGCTGTCGGCGATACCGAAAGCGCGCCGATGGAGGCGATGTTGACGACATGGCCGGAGCCTCGGGCCGTCATCTGCGGCAGCACCGCAGCGATGCCGTGGAGCACGCCCTTGATGTTGACGTCGACCATTCGGTCCCATTCGTCGACCTTCATCGAGGCCATCAGCGACAACGGCATGACGCCGGCATTGTTGACGATCACATCGACGCGCCCCCAGGCCTGGCGCGCCGCCTCGGCAAAGGCGGCGACATCGTCGCGGTCGGTCACGTCCAGGCGGCGTGTCATTGCCTCCCCGCCCTTTGCCCTGATCTCTTCTGCGAGGGCGTTCAGCCGATCGGTGCGGCGCGCACCCAGCATGACCTTTGCTCCTGCGGCACCGAGCTCCCGGCCGATGGCGGCGCCAATGCCGCTCGAAGCCCCGGTGATGAGCACGACTTTGTTGGGGGACAAGTTTGGGTTGAGGGACATGTTCGGTCTCCGTCTGGTTGATCTTGCGAACCGCGATGCAGCGGTTGCCACGAAGATGGATTTGTTTCACTGTAGCGATAAGACGACCATTTGTTCACAGCGTCGAAAGCACAGCTAACCAATGCAGCCGGATCTCAATGCGCTTGCCGTCTTCGCCCTCGTCGCCGAGGAGCGGAGCTTTCGCGCGGCTGCGGACCGGATGGGCGTCACCCGCTCGGCGGTCAGCCAGACGATGAAGCGGCTGGAAGAGACACTCGGTATCGCGCTCGTCCAGCGCACGACGCGAAGCGTCAGCCTGACCGAGGCTGGCGAACGCCTCTACGCCGAGATAGCGCCCGCCATCGCCGACATGCGCGCCGCAATGGAGAGCACCGGGGACCTGCGCGGGCGTCCGCGCGGGCAGTTGCGGCTCGCCGTCTCGTCGATCGCCGAGCGCTTTCTTTCAGGGCCGTTCCTGGCGACCTTTGCCGAAGCCAATCCGGAGGTCCGGATGGACATCACGGTGACGGACGAGGAATTCGATATCGTCGCCGAGGGATACGATGCCGGCGTCAGGCTCGGCGAGGTGATCGAGCAGGACATGATCGCGGTGCCTGTCGCCGGTGACGAGCGGCAGCTGGCCGCCTGCGCGCCGGCCTATCGTGATCGGTTTGGCGAGCCGTCGCATCCGCAGGAACTCGCTGAACATCGCTGCATTGGCTGGCGCCGCGCCCCGAAGGTCGCGCCCTATCGCTGGGAATTCGCCGAGGACGGCAAGGAGTTCAGCGTCGCGGTTGCGCCGGAGATCACGACCAACGACATGGCGTTGATGATAAAGCTCGCCATTGCCGGAGCCGGCATCACTTTCGGCATGGAGGAAAGCTTTCGCCCGTGGATCGCTCGGGGCGAATTGGTGCCGGTTCTCGTCGACTATTGCCCGCGCTTTGCCGGCTTCTACCTTTATTATCCGAGCCGTCGCAACGTCGCGCCGAAGCTGCGCGCGCTTGTCGAACACCTGCGGCGTCCCGGCTAGCGTTTTCCACGCGGACGATTGAACCGAAATCGCTTTCCGGCCGCCCGCTTTGGGGCGGGAGTCCAGATCGTCAAACTCCGCTGTGCGCACCCGGTATCTCGATGTTGCATTTATATTAGTGTGAGCGCATGTTTTCATCAGCCGGCGCAAGCCGGTTAGGCCCGGTGGCCAGCCGGTCACCCCCAACAGGCTGCCGGGCCGCCTGCAACGGCTTGGGAGGACATGACATGCCGAAAATCTCGGAACTCTTTTTCAAGACAGCGATCGTCTTTCTTATTCTGGGAATTGCAGCCGGCCTGCAAATGGCAATTTCAGGCAATCACGGCGCCTACCCGGCTCACGCACACATCAATCTCCTGGGATGGGTAACAAGTGCAATATTCGGTGGGTACTACGCCCTGAACCCGACAAAAGCCGCCCGCACTATCGCAATGGTCCATTATGGCGTCTATAATTTTGGCCTGGTGGTGATGTTGCCGGCCCTCTACTTGATGCTGCATGGAAATCCGGCGCTTGAGCCGATCGTCGCCACCGGCTCGATGATCGTCGCTGCCAGCGTGCTCATCTTTGCCTTCGTGGTTTTCTCCGCCGAAACGGCGCGCTCAGTCTCGGGAATGCCTGCGGTTCCACGCTAAACGATGTCAGGATGTTGCTGAGCCAAGCCCGCGCATCTGGCGGAGAAGGCGGGCCGATCGGGTAGTGGGCTGAGAGCGTCTGGCGCTTGCGTAATTAGATAAGCCTTATGCAAATCAGGTCTGGCCGATTGAGTGGGCGCGGCGGCGCACTCGGGTTGGGCGTGCTATTCATCCGGTAGATATGTCGATCACGCAAAGGGAGGACGAGATGAGACCGGTTAAGTCATTCGCATTTGCTGCTGTGCTGCTTCTTTCGTCTGCATTGTCTGCGGCCGCCCAGTCGGCTCGCGAGGACATCGAAGCGGCGCTGCCGAAATTCACGGACGCCTTCAATAGCGGAAACGCGGCGGCGGTGGGTCAATTGTATACCGAGGACGCTGCCTTGCTGCCGCCCGACGGCAAGCGCGTCGATGGCCGCAAGGGCGTGGAAGAGTTCTGGCAGGGCGCGATCAAAGGCGGGATGAAGAATCTCACCCTGAAGGCGCTGGAAGTGGAAGAGAGCGCGAACCTCGCCTACGAAGTTGGGGCATTTACGCTCGATGCGCCGAGCAAAGACGGCGCCCTCTCCACCCTTGTGGGCAAGTACATCGTCGTCTGGAAAAAGGGCGACGACGGGACATGGCGCCTGCATCGGGACATCTGGAATCTAGGTGCCGCCCAATAGGGATTGAAAATCCAGGCCTCATTGACCGGCTTGGCGAAAGTTGCGGCTGGTTTTTTGCGTTGGAACAAAGGCTTAGGTAGAAAGTTCGGCTTCCGCAGTGCAGACATGCTGCGAGATCGGCTCGTCCCTCCGATCAGCCCGCGTCCTCTTCCCCACCACGGGGCGCGGGCTTTTCTGCCTATCGTACGGAAATAGCCAATGACCAGCCGGCGATCGGCGGCCCCAGGTCTGAGAATTTGGTCATCATTGTGCCGGCAATGCCTTCGCGGCGGCGGTCAGGGTTGCCCGATCGTTGCCGTGCTTGCGGATCAGCTCGCGCACCTGCTCCGGCGTGATGTTATTCTGCAGAGCGAAGAAGTTCACTTCATAATCATCGTCCGCCGATATCTTGTTGCGGTCGCGAAAGTCGCGTTTGCTTTTGTCGTCTGCCATATCGCACGTCCTTTTAGAATTTTATCATATTCACTATGGCTAATATACGCCGATGACCTAGACTGGGTTCCATGCGCAGGCGGGCAGATGCCGGCACCGGCCGGCTAGAGTTCATTCCCCCGATGGAGCCCAAGCTGGTGGCCATGCCGCCCGAGGGTGACAACTGGATTCATGAGATCAAGCTGGATGGCTACCGCGCCCAGATCATTATCAACGGCCCCGAGGATATCCGCGTCTATACCGAAACCGGTAAGGACTGGACGCGTCAATATCTGGGGATTGTGGAAGCCGCGGGTGAGCTTGAGGTCAAGAACGCCATCATCGACGGCGAGGCGGTCGTCACCGACAAGGCCGGCATGCCCGACTTCAACGCGCTCCAGAACGCCGTCCACGACAATCCCTACGGCATGTACCTGTGCGCATTCGACATTCTGCACCTGAACGGCCATGATCTGCGCGACGTCGGCTGCAAGGCGCGCCGCGAAATTCTCAGCGGTATCATCAAGCCGCACAGCCGGATTCGGTTCAGCGAGGCCCTGCCAGGTGACGCGCGGTCGCTCTTCCACCTCGTCGAGGAGGTCGAGCTTGAGGGAATTGTCTCGAAGCGCGCCGACAGCAAATATCGCAGCGGCCTGACCTCGAACTGGCTGACGACCAAGAGCTTCACGGTCGATGAATTCGAACTGCTGGGCGTCGAGCGCCAGCCCGGCGAGGCAGCCTTCGCCCTTTTGGCACAGCCCGGCACCGGGAAATATGTCGGTTCCGCCCTGATCAGCCTCGGCCGCGACATGAAGGAGCGGCTGTTCAAGCGGGTTCGGGAGCACGCCGGGCCGCCGCCAGAGGCCATGAAGAAACGGCCGGGGACACAATGGCTCAGGCCCGGGGTGAAGCTGCGCATCAGGCATCTTCGCGGCGACCACAGCCACATACGCAATGCGTCGCTGCTGGGTTTCGGTGACGAGAGCTAGTGCGCTTTGTCTGCCCCCTTTGAGCGACGGGCGCTTCGGCGCCGCAGCCAGAAGCACGTCGTGACCTGGGAGTGGTTCACGCGGCTGGCCAACGACTGGCTGCCCAAACCTTCATCCTTGGCCGCACCAGCGCTTCGCCGTCAATTAGCCGAAGCAGGAGCCGTATGCCCCTTGCCTTGATTGGGCTCGTCGGATCTGTGTGGGGCGCTCGGCAATGGGCGTGCCCACCGCTGTATTATGCGATTATGCGACGATTGAGCCCGGTACGGACATGCCCGGCTGGGCGGCAACCAGGCCGCGAATTGGCCGCAATGTCCCGGTTCAACTGTCTGCCGTGGCTCATGCTATCCCTGAGGTGCGTGAAGTATGAAGTATCTGTTGTCTCCGGGCATTGTGCTCTTTTCGGTACCTTTATCGGCATCGGAGATCATCCTGGAGCAGGTCACATTGCGCCGAGGGATGGAAGGCGACACCAGGCAGTCGGGAGCCTTGGACGATCCAAAAACCTACAGCAAAAACAAGGTGTACCGTGAGGAGAAGGAGCTCGCAGCGAAAACTGGCGTCGAGATAGACCAATTCCTGGATGACTACTATGCGAAAGGATTTCGGAAAGAAACTGGAGCCAACAGAGCGGTACACTACCTGATATTCTACAATTCAATCTCGGCACCGCAGTGCAAGAGGAAATATTTGATCCAGCGGGTAAGACACACCAAAATATACTACCGAAATAATAGAAAGATTGCGGATAAAACAGTCGAGTATCTTGTGGAGGTATTCAAGCTGAACAGCTACGGGCACACCAAACGCGCCGACGGTCACGTTCAGCTTCATTTTCTGGGGGACGTCCAATCGCGAAAGACTGTCGTCGACATCGAGGTCGGTTGCGGCGAGGTGCGCAGCGTGGCCGATGGATTGGCTTGGCCTTTCGAGCAGAAAATCCTGTTTAAAGAGTTGCAGGATTATTCCAGCAAACCCGGCCTCTACGACAAGGTCAGCTTCGAGTTCTCCAGCTCCTACAGCTTTACCTCGGAATTCGACCGGAATGGACACAAGATAACGCTGCCGGATTTTCTTAGGTAAGCTTCCTCGAGGCGACCTTGCTGCCTTCCCGGCTGAAGCAGCTGATCTGAGCCGTGCCCGACTTTCCTTTCAGCCGCCGCCGGCACAAGATTTCTTACGGTGACAGTGCACCTTTTTTGTCTTCTTCTGTTTCCGCAACCCGTTGCCCGCTGCCTCACGGTGGCGGGGCCTTTTGATGGGCACACAGGAACCAGAGCTTGGCGATCCGGTTAACTGGATATGCCAAACAAGATCAAAGACCCGCCACCGAAGCCCGCCCCGAAGAAGACACCTGTCCGTCGTGCCGACAAGGAAGCATCGCCGGAGCCTGAACATGTGGACCCGCCGCCACGAGACGTGCGCGAGGCTCCGGCACCAAATCCAAACGGCGACAGGACGGGCCCAACCGGCCAGCAGTAGGCGAGGCAAGCAACTGCGGGAACGGATACATTTTTGTCAGCAGACAACGCTGCCCCATTCCATAGCGCCTCTCCGAACTGTTGTTTCGGTGCTATGGTGTTCCTGCATGATCAGACTGCAAGGATATGAGGCATGCCCGAAATCACCCGCCGTACACTTCTTGCGTTCACCGCCGTAGCCTCGGTCGTTGAACCGACGTTTGCTGAAGGGGAAGGTGCCTCGCGCGAATTGCAGGCGCTGATTGGAGCCCATGAGGCGGCCTATGTCGCGCTCCACAGGGTTGTTCATCGAACGGACAGCAGCAGCCACGACCGCAAGAGGGCAGACCGGATTGAAGAGGAAGCATTGCTGGCCATCTGCTCCTATCCTGCGATCAGTCGAGGCGACCGCCGAGCCAAGGCCGAGTACCTGTTAGCCACTGAGGCACGGGGCGAACTTGACCTGGAAGAGCACATGCAGGCCATCCTGCACTCGATGATGCGTGGCTGATACGGTTGTCACCGGCAGCCACCGCAATTCGATGGCTCCAGCGAGTTCAATGGAAAGCGGATGGTTCTGCGGCTCTCTTGGACTGCTCGGCCCGACGATGTGGGTGCCCGTACACGTGGGAGAGCATCACATCGAGCCCTTGAGACCGGTACGAGGTGCAGCCGCCCGGTATCTACCTACGCGGCGCGTCGTTGAGCGAGGTGGAAACCCGAACGGGCTCGACGAGGCTCGACGGCGGTCACGATGCTGTGGTGGTGATCGCAGTACACGCGGTCAGGCGAAGTTGGCCCAGCACAAAAGCGGTGACCGCCGGGCACTGACCGATCTTCGCGAACCGGGAAGCGGCATTGACAACTGCCCAGCTTGATGAGGGGGACGTCGCTCGTTGGCAGTCTGGTATTTTCTGGCATGATGTCTTTCTGGTTCCTAAAGGTTGGCCGTACGTCATCGCCATGATCCAATAGTCTGGTTTCCACCGTGGAGGGCAGCGACTGCGTCGGGCGAGTTCATCTCGCTTGGCTGGCTATGGAACATCATGTGGTGTCGGGAACTGCTTCAAGCAATTGCTTGCGGCTAGAAGCCACACCGCTGCTGATGGGTGTCTCAGCGTCAAACCGTGAAGGCGAGAGCCCTGATCCATCAAAGTTTAACGACTGGGAAAGCGCACTGGAAAGCAAGTGCGGTAACAGTTGATTCAACCGTTGCTGGTAATTCTAGAGGAGTGTGGAAGCGGCTCCGACAGTGAGGCGGGGGAGCTGGATTGCCGGAGCCGCCTGCGCAATCCCGGGTTGGGGTTTGACCGCGCCGTCCTATTCTGGGACAGCGCGGTCAACGATTCGTTAAAATTGGAACTAATTAAGCGCATGCTAATTGAAATCGCGGTTTTGCGAGTCAATGCATGACCAGTGTCGCCGTGGGAAATGATTAGCTCGTTGTGTCGATAGCTGCGCTCGTGCCACCGTTTGGTCAGCGCGGCGAGGTCGGCATCGCAAAGTCTTGAGATGAAGGCCGGAGAGCCTGTCACAACAGCCTCTTGTTCAATCAGGTGTACTTCATCTTACTCCCTATCCAAGGAAATTTGATGGCCGCAGGCCCCGCTTTCCGGAAAGCAAAACTGGGAGCGGATTTTTCCAATGTTTTCCCCGGTGTGGGAATTCCCACAGCCGAGCCTGGTTCGACTGGCATATCCTTGTTTGCAACATCCAGGCCCGCCGGCTCGTGTTCAAGCCGGCGAAGGGAAAGGGAACGGTCATGAAATTCTTGGCTCCCGTCACAAAACTTGCTGCGGCGTTTCGCAAATTCGCCGCGCGGCGCTACCGGCCGGAGCTTTATTATATGCGTGGCCCGGGGCCAGCCACCGCCCGCCGTATGGGCACGCACGCCGAGCGAAAGGCTCTGTTATCGGCAACGGACCAGTTGAGCCGTTTACCCGATGGCGTCCTTGGCGACATCGGCATCTCTCGTGACGAAATCATGTGCGCTTTGCGAAGCCGCGCCACCCGCCCTGCGGAGGCCTTTGCCCACGCCCGCTCTCCCCGAAGAGAGAATGACGCCATTCCGGGCGAGAGCCCAGAAGCTGCGGTAGTGGGTCATTTTGAAATTGCGGAGCAGGGCCATCATTGGCGGAATGAACTCAAGCCGGCCGAGTCCGGCACGCACTGGTTTACGCACGGGGCCACAATCACAGAGCCAGGCTGTCACCCCTTACGCCCCGCAATGGGTCAATAAGTCTGGCACCGTACTTGCCTGGTAAGATATGGGGTGGGGTGGAGGCCCGTCGCTTCGCAAATGTAGCGGCGGGTCTTCTGCATACGGGTCGCGCCCGCCTAAAACCACAGAGATGGGCCGAGCTTGGAAAATTCCATCACAAACGCCTGAAACGAGTCGCCCCAAAGCACAGCGTACCCAAGGACCGGCACCAGGCTCGCAAATTGGGGCAGCTTCGTGCGCGCTAACGAAGCAACATATGTCCATCTCGGCCTGAATTTCTGCAACTTCATGTCGTACCTAAATTCGTACGCAAGAAGAAAGGAAAAACCATTTGCGCAAGTAAATCAATGGCATATGGCGGAGAGAGCGGGATTCGAACCCGCGTTACGGTCTCCCGTAAACACACTTTCCAGGCGTGCGCCTTCAACCACTCGGCCACCTCTCCGTCCTGGCATTTTCACCGCGGCCGGTTTCGCCGCGCGCGGGTTGGGGAGATGCCGTCTCCCTCGGGAAATTCCGGTGCGAAACGCCGCACCGTGGGTGCCGTCAACCAGCGGACACCCTTTCCCCCGCTCCTGAGCCGTCAAAGCAACAGGGCGCGGGGCTCATCTAGTCGATCCGGTGCCGAATGCCAAGACGCTCTATTCGCTTTGTCGGATAGAGTTGCTCTGTTCCTAGCCGACCGACGCCTCTCCGACGCGACCGGCGGTGCAGGTTCAACTTCGCGTGTCGCAATTGCGGATAAAGCGCGCAGATCCTATTTATCAGTCCGATACAGATATTTCTGAAAAGCTTGCGGGGAGGTAAGGTCTGGGTGTTCCGCTTCGTCTTCCGTCTTGCCGCAATGGTTGCGCTTTCGGTTTCGGTCATCGTGGCGGTGGTCGACGCGACGCGCTCGGTGGCGGCCTCCGCCCTGGTCATGACACCGCTCAACACCAGTTGGCTCGCCGTCTCGCCGGATACGCGAAGCGCCTTCGAGAGCTTCGTCCGCGACAGGCTGGGTCCGCTGCTGTGGGACGGCGCCATCGCCTGGGTGCTCAACCAGCCTGGTTTCGCGGTGTTCGCGGGGCTTGCCTTCATTCTCTACATGATCGGCTACCGGCGGGAACGGCCGACCGGGCGGTTCGCCTAGACTTGATAATTCTCCAGCGTCCCCAAACAAAGAGAAAGCCCCCAACAAAGAGAAAGGGAGACTGCACATGTTCCTCAGCGACATGCTGAACAAGAAGCTCAACCTGCCAAAACCTGCCGAGGCGCTGCCGGGTCGCGCTAATCCTATCCCGACGGCATCCAATCATTTTGTCTCGAAGCGGCCGCTGAAGGGCCCCTATCCCGACGGGCTGGAGAAGGCGATGTTCGGGCTGGGCTGCTTCTGGGGCGCGGAACGCATGTTCTGGCAGGTCGAGGGCGTCTGGGTCACGGCCGTCGGCTATGCCGGTGGCGTCACCCCCAATCCGACCTACCAGGAAACCTGCACCGGTTTGACCGGTCATGCCGAAGTCGTGCTGGTCGTCTACGACCCAAAAATCGTGTCCTATGTACAGCTTCTGAAGCTGTTCTGGGAAAGCCACGATCCGACGCAAGGCATGCGCCAGGGCAACGACGTCGGCACCACCTACCGCTCGACGATCTACACCTTCGGTGATGCGCAATACCAGGCGGCGATCGCCTCGCGCGACGCCTACGAGGCCTCGTTGCACGGCGCCGGCCGCGGCAAGATCACCACCGAGATCGCTCCGGCACCGGAATTCTACTTCGCCGAGGAAGACCACCAGCAATATCTGGCGAAGAATCCCTACGGCTATTGCAATCTGCAGGGCACCGGCGTCACCTGCGCCATCCCGGCTGCCGTCTCCGCCTGAGGCCTTGGCGGGACGATGATCCCGGCTTTTCCAACAGGTCAAAATTCCGCGTGAATTTTGCTTCGGGCCGTGCCAGATTGGCCCGAAGCGGGAGGAAGACACTCCTGTCTGATGTCGCATGCCTGCCGGAGAACCGGGCAGGCAGGCGGTGCATAACGGAAAAATAACCGACAGGGTGTGGATCACATGAAACGTATCGTTCTCGGCCTCCTGGCCGCAACTGCGATGGTTCTTCCGGCCTTCGCCGCGGACATCCAGCCAGCACTTCTCTACGATCTCGGCGGCAAGTTCGACAAGTCATTCAACGAAGCGTCCTACAACGGCGCCGAAAAGTTCAAGGCCGAAACCGGCATCGCCTATGTGGAATTCGAGGTCTCAAACGCCACCCAGCGCGAGCAGGCGCTGCGCCGTTTCGCCGAGGATGGCCGCAATCCAATCGCCATGGCGGGCTTCTCCTGGGCAGATGCGCTGGAGAAGATCGCCGTCGAGTTTCCCGAGACCAAATTCGCCATCATCGACATGGTCGTCGACAAGCCCAACGTCCGCTCCGTCGTCTACAAGGAGCAGGAAGGCTCCTATCTCGTCGGCGTGATGGCGGCGATGGCCTCGAAGTCCAAAAAGGTCGGCTTCATCGGCGGCATGGACATTCCGCTGATCCGCCGATTCGGCTGCGGTTATGTCGGTGGCGCCAAGGCGGCCGGCGCGACCGATGTCATCCAGAACATGACCGGCGACACGCCGGCAGCCTGGAACGATCCGGCCAAGGGCGGCGAGATCGCCAAGACGCAGATCGACCAGGGCGCCGACGTGATCTACGCAGCGGCAGGCGGAACCGGTGTTGGCGTGCTGCAGGCAGCGGCCGACGGCGGCAAGCTCGGCATCGGCGTCGATTCCAACCAGAATGGACTGCAGCCCGGCAAGGTGCTGACCTCGATGGTCAAGCGCGTCGACGTTGCCGTCTACAACACCTTCATGGACGCCAAGAACGACAAGTTCACCGGCGGCATCAACGATCTCGGCCTCAAGGAAGGCGGCGTCGACTACGCCATGGACGACAACAACAAGGCGCTTGTCGACGACGCGATGAAGGCGGCGGTTGAAAAGGCCAAGGCCGACATCATCGCCGGTACCGTCAAGGTGCATGATTACATGTCGGACAATTCCTGCCCTTATTGATCGCAGGGCAATCGCATTTGGTGTCTTGCGAAGGTGGACCGGATTCTTGCGAAGAGGACCCCCACCCTAACCCTCCCCACAAGGGGGAGGGAACGCTGCCGCGAGCCAATTTGCCGAGGTCAGCGCCAACGGAAGTCTCCCTCCCCCCTGTGGGGAGGGGTTAGGGGTGGGGGTACATCGTAGAGCGAAAGCGTTGGCTTTCCACAGCGTAGCCCAGCTATTGATCGCGACCTTGCCGATCCGCTCGAAGCCGCCGGTGAAAACCCGGCGGTTTCTTGCTTATCAGCAACCTCACCAGTGCGGCGGCTTGGTCACCGGCACGTCGGGCGCGGCCTGTTCCTCCAGCGCCAGGAAGCGGTCGGCCAGCGCATCGAGCTTGCGCTGTATGCGCTCGATCACCTTCCACTGCTCGGCGATCTGGCCGGACAGTTCCTCGATGGTCTTCTCCTGCTCGGCGGCGCGGATTTCCAGCGTCGTCAGCCGGTCGTCGGGCATGGTCATTTGAAATCCTCGATCCAGGCGATTGTGCAGGCTGCGGCCACGTTCGAAATTGACAAGCGCGCGGGGATTTGTCGAGAGTGAACGCTGCTCCGGCAATTGGCACAGGCGGGGCGTCATGCTAGGCGTTTTGACCAAGCGATAAAAAATGGGACAGGCCGCATGGCGCAAGCCGCAATCGAGCTGGTCGGCATCAACAAGAGTTTTGGCGCCGTCCGCGCCAATCGCGATATCAATCTGGAGATCGCGCGCGGCACCATCCATGGCATTGTCGGCGAGAACGGCGCCGGTAAGTCGACGCTGATGTCAATTCTTTACGGGTTCTATCAGGCTGACAGCGGCGAGATCCGCGTCGGCGGCCAGCCGGCGTCGATCAAATCGCCCAACGATGCCATCGCGCTCGGCATCGGCATGGTGCATCAGCATTTCATGCTGGTCGACAATTTCACGGTGCTGGAAAACGTCATTCTCGGCGCCGAAAGCGATGCGCTGCTGAAGAAGAGCATCGCCAAGGCGCGGTCCGAGCTGGAACGGCTCGAGCGCGAATATGGGCTGGAGGTCGATCCCGATGCGATCATCGAGGAGTTGCCGGTCGGACTGCAGCAGCGTGTCGAAATCCTCAAGGCGCTGTATCGCGGCGCCGAGATCCTGATTCTCGACGAGCCGACGGGCGTGCTGACGCCCGCAGAAGCCGACCATCTGTTCCGCATCCTCAGGCAGTTGAAGGAGCAGGGTAAAACGATCGTGCTGATCACCCATAAGCTGCGCGAGATCATGGCGATCACCGACACGGTCTCGGTCATGCGCCAGGGCACGATGGTGGCGACACGGGAAACCACGAAGACCACGGTCGGGGAACTGGCCGAGCTGATGGTCGGGCGCCGCGTGCTGCTCAGGGTCGAGAAGGGCGAGGCGGAAGCCGGCGGGGTCAAGCTTGCGGTGAAGAACCTGACGGTGAAGGATTCTCGTGGCGTCACCATGGTCGACGACGTCTCCTTCGATGTGCGCGCCGGCGAGATCGTTGGCATCGCCGGCGTCGCCGGCAACGGGCAATCCGAAATGCTCGAGGCGATTTCCGGCATCAGGCGCGCCGTCTCGGGCTCCGTCATGCTCGACGGCAGGCCGATCGATCTGACCGGGGCCGCCGATCCCGGCGAACTGCGCGACCGCGGCCTCGCCCATGTCCCGGAAGACCGTCATCATGTCGGGCTGGTGCTGGCGTTCGAGGAGAACGAGAATTCGATCCTCGGCTATCACGACGATCCGCGATACCTGAAGGGACCGTTCCTCGACATCGACGCGATCCGCGACGACGCCAGGGACAAGATCGCCAAATACGACATCCGCCCGGCGGACTGCCGCCTCAAGACCGCGAATTTCTCCGGCGGCAACCAGCAGAAGATCGTGCTGGCGCGGGAAATGGAACAGGACCCGGGCGTGCTGATCGTCGGCCAGCCGACGCGCGGCGTCGATGTCGGCGCCATCGAATTCATCCACAAGCGGCTCATCGCCATGCGCGACCAGGGCAAGGCGGTGCTGGTGGTGTCCGTCGAGCTCGACGAGATCCGTTCGCTCTCCGACCGCATCCTGGTGATGTTTGCCGGCCGCATCGTCGGCGAGCGCGGCCCCGAGGCGAGCGAAGGCGAGCTTGGACTGCTGATGGCCGGCGTCGAGCACCGGGAGGCGGCGGAATGAGCACGCCTTACGCCAAGCTGCCGGCCTGGGCGGATTACGGGCTGATCCCGGTGATCAATCTCGCCGTTGCCTTCGTCGTTGCCGGCCTCGTCGTGCTTCTGGTCGGCGAAAATCCGTTCCGCGCTGCCGCCGTCCTGGTCGAGGGCGCCTTCGGCCGTGGGCAAGGCATTGCGTTCACGCTGTTCTACGCCACCACCTTCATCTTCAGCGGGCTGTCGGTGGCGGTAGCGGCGCATTGCGGCCTGTTCAACATCGGTGGCGAGGGCCAGGGCTATATCGCCGGTCTCGGCATCGGCATCGTTTGCCTCGCCTTCGACAGCGTGCTGCCGTGGTGGCTCACCTTTCCGCTGGCGATCATTGCAGCTGCGGCGATGGGGGCGCTGTGGGCACTGATCCCGGCCTATCTGCAGGCCAGGCGCGGCTCGCACATCGTCATCACCACCATCATGTTCAATTTCATCGCCGCCAGCGTCATGGTCTACGCGCTGGTCGGATTCTTGAAGCCGGCCAATTCGATGGCGCCGCAGACACGCACCTTCCTCGACGGCGCGCAACTGCCGAAGCTCAACTGGGTCATCGAATTGTTCGGCGCCAAGATCCGCTCGGCGCCGTTCAACATCAGCTTCCTGCTGGCGCTGGCCATGGCGTTTCTGGTCTGGGTGCTGATCTGGCGCACCAGGCTCGGTTACGAGATGCGCACCTACGGCCACAGCGCAAAAGCGGCGCGCTATGCCGGCATTTCGGAAACCCGCATCATCATCGTCGCCATGATGATTTCGGGCGCGCTGGCCGGCATGATGGCGCTCAACCCGACGATGGGCGACCAGCACAATGTCGCACTCGAATTCGTTTCGGGCGCCGGTTTCGTCGGCATCGCAGTGGCGCTGATGGGGCGCCTGCACCCGGTCGGCATCGTGCTCGCCGCAATATTGTTCGGCATGCTGTACCAGGGCGGCGCCGAGCTCGCCTTCGAAATGCCGGCGATCAGCCGCGACATGATCGTCATCATCCAGGGCCTGGTCATCCTGTTCGCCGGCGCGCTCGAGCATATGTTCCGGCCCTATGTCCAGGCGCTGTTCGCCTCGCTCAGCCCGAGATCTGTCGGCATCGAAGCGATCAAGGGGAAGGGTGCCTGAGATGGATCTGTTCAACGCCATCATCCAGGTTCTGGACTCGACCATCCGCCTGTCGGTGCCGCTGCTGCTCGCCTGCCTCGCCGGTCTCTATTCGGAGCGGGCCGGCATTTTCGACATCGGGCTCGAGGGCAAGATGCTGGTCGGCGCCTTCGCCGGTGCCGCCTCCGCCTCCGTCTTCCATTCCGCCTATATCGGCCTCGGCATGGCCATCCTCATCTCGGTCGCTTTTGCGCTGGTCCACGGCTTTGCCTCGATCACCCATCGCGGCAACCAGATCGTCTCCGGCGTGGCGATCAATTTCATCGCCGCCGGATCGACGATCATGCTCGGCCAGGCTTGGTTCCAGCAAGGTGGACGTACGCCGGCTCTGGCATCGGACGAGCGGTTCGGGGCGATCGTCTGGCCCGGTGCGGACGCGCTCAGGGGCGTGCCGATCCTCGGACCGATATATTCGGAACTGATCTCCGGCCATTCCGTGCTGGTCTATGTCGCGTTCCTCGCCGTGCCGTTCACCTGGTGGGTGCTGTTCCGCACCCGTTTCGGCTTGCGCATGCGCGCGGTCGGCGAGAACCCGGCCGCGGTCGACACCGCCGGCATCTCGGTCGCCTGGCTGCGCTACCGAGCGCTGATCTGCACCGGCGTGCTCACCGGCATTGCCGGCGCCTATCTGTCGATGGTGCAGAATGGCGGCTTCGTCAAGGACATGACCGCCGGCAAGGGCTACATCGCCCTGGCCGCGCTGATCTTCGCCAAGTGGAAGCCGGTCAACGCCATGTTCGCCTGCCTGTTGTTCGGCTTCCTCGACGCGCTGTCGATCCGCCTGCAGGGCACGCCGCTGCCGCTGATCGGCAAGGTGCCGGTGCAGCTCATGCAGGCGCTGCCCTATATCCTCACCGTCATCCTGCTCGCCGGCTTCATCGGCAAGGCAATTCCGCCGCGCGCCGGCGGCGTGCCCTATGTCAAGGAACGCTAAGCGTGATTTCGAACCGGAGGTCAGCGAAAAGCGGAAGCCGGTTTCCGGACAGGATGATGCAATGGAAAAATATGAGCATGATTTCGAACCGCAGGTCCGCGTCAGCGAAAAGTGGAAGCCGGCTTTCGGACAAGATCATGCAATGGAAAAACAATGTCGCATGATCTGTTCGAAGCGGCCAAGGCCGCCATGGCCAAGGCCTATGCGCCCTATTCGAAATTCCCGGTCGGGGCGGCACTGCGCACCGAGGACGGCCGCGTCTTTACCGGCGCCAACGTCGAGGTCGCGTCCTATCCGGAAGGTTGGTGCGCCGAAACCACCGCGCTCGGCCACTTCATCATGGCCGGCGGCGGCAGGATAACGGAGATCGCTGTCATCGCAAAGCGCATGGCTAAATGCTCGCCCTGCGGCGGCTGCCGGCAGCGGCTGGCCGAATTCTGCCGGCCGGAAACCAAACTCTATATTTGCGACAATGCCGGCGTGGTCGAAACCGTGACCATGGGCGAGATGCTGCCCTACGGCTTTCAGGGCGAAATGTTGAAATGAGGAGCTTGGTTGAAATGAAGAGCTGGTTGACATGAAGGAAGCGCTTGATCGTCTGGTCGAAAGGCTGGACGGGCTGGCGCCCGCCACCGCGCTGGTGCTGGGTTCGGGCCTTGGCGGGCTTGTCGACCAGGTCGAGGATCCTGTCCGCATTTCCTATGGCGAATTGCCGGCCTTTCCCAGAAGCGGCGTCACCGGCCATGCCGGAGAGGTGGTGGCGGGACATTTTGCCGGCACGCCTGTGCTGATGCTGTCCGGCCGCGCTCACTACTACGAACACGGCAACGCGGCGGCGATGCGGCCGGCGCTTGAAGTGCTTGCCGGCCTCGGCATCTCGCAACTGATCCTCACCAATGCCGCCGGCTCGGTCGATCCGGGCATGGGGCCGGGCTCGGTGATGCTGATCACCGACCACATCAATTTCTCGGGTTCCAATCCGCTGATCGGCGAGCCGAGCGACCGCCGCTTCGTCGGCCTGACCGAAGCCTATGATGCCGGTCTTCGCTCAGCGATCGAGACGGCCGCGAAGGCGACGGACACCGCGCTGCACAAGGGCGTCTATATGTGGTTTTCCGGGCCGTGCTTCGAGACGCCCGCCGAGATCCGCATGGCGCGCGTCATGGGCGCCAATGCCGTCGGCATGTCGACCGTGCCGGAGGTCATTCTCGCCCGTTTCCTCGGCCTGCGCGTCGCCGCCTGCTCGGTCATCACCAATCTCGCCGCAGGGATGACAGGGGCGGAGCTTTCGCACCAGGAGACCAAGGACATGGCGCCGATTGGCGGCGCGCGGCTGGCGACGATCCTCCAGCGTGTGTTCCAGGATGGGTTGCCGGAGCGTAAGGTCCCGGCCTGATGCTTCCCCAGGAAATCATCCGCAGTAAGCGCGACGGCCACAAGCTGTCGACGCAGGAGATCGCCAGCTTCATCGAAGGCCTCACCGCCGGCACCGTCTCGGACGGGCAGGTCGGGGCCTTCGCCATGGCGGTGTTCTTCAACGGCATGAGCCGCGACGAGGCGGTGGCGCTGACCCTGGCGATGCGCGATTCCGGCGACGTGCTCGATTGGTCGGACCTGCCGGGCCCGGTCACCGACAAGCATTCGACAGGCGGCGTCGGCGACAATGTCTCGCTGTTGGTGGCGCCGATCGTCGCTGCCTGCGGCGCTTATGTGCCGATGATTTCCGGCCGCGGCCTCGGCCATACCGGCGGCACTCTGGACAAGATGGACGCCATCCCCGGCTATACCAGCCAGCCGGATGTCGCGGGATTCCGCAAGGCAGTGCTCGAAGCCGGCTGCGCCATCATCGGCCAGACCGCCGATCTCGCGCCCGCCGACCGCCGGCTCTATGCGATCCGCGACGTGACGGGAACCGTCGAATCGGTGCCGCTGATCACCGCCTCGATCCTCTCGAAGAAGCTGGCGGCCGGCCTGCAGTCGCTGGTGCTCGACGTAAAGGTCGGCAACGGCGCCTTCATGGAAAAGTCGCGCGACGCAACGACACTGGCGAACAGCCTGGTCGAAGTCGCCAATGGCGCCGGCCTGAAGACCTCGGCGCTGGTCACCGGCATGAACGAGCCGCTGGCCTCAGCAGCCGGCAACGCGGTCGAGGTGCGCAATGCCGTCGATTTCCTCACCGGCCGCTTCCGCGACCGGCGTCTGGAGGATGTGACGCTGGCATTGGCCGCAGACATGCTGCAGTCGGCCGGGCTGGTCTCGTCCAACCAGGACGGCATGCGGCGCGCCGCCGAGACGCTTGCCGGCGGCGGTGCCGCCGCCGTCTTCGCGCGCATGGTGGCGGGGCTCGGCGGTCCGGCCGACTTCGTCGAGAACCCGGAAAAACACCTGCCGAGGGCGGCGACGGAATTTGCGGTCAAGGCCGCCGAAAACGGCTTCGTTACCGGTATCTCCACCCGCGACATCGGGCTTGCCGTCGTCGGGCTTGGCGGCGGGCGCATCAGGCCGGACGACAGGATCGACCATGCCGTCGGCATCACCCGGCTGCTGCCTGTCGGCGCGGAGGTGCGGGCCGGCGAGGCGCTGGCGCTGGTCCATGCCCGCAATGCCGGGGATGCCGAGGCGGCCGCCGCCGCCGTGCTTTCGGCCTATACGATCGGCGCTTCGAAGCCGCCCGCGGAAAAAACCGTCATCCGGCGCATCCTGCCGCGCGGATGATCTGAACCAAATCCGATCGAATCGGGGTAGGCTCTAGCTTAACTAGAGTTCCTCCCCACAAGGGATTTGGTTCTTGACTGTCGTTCGCTGCGGCCGGCTTGCAGCCGTCGATCCACGCCACAGGCCACCACACCTTCGTCATCCCAGGGCGGAGCAGGAGCGAAGCGACGTCCGCGGAGACCCTGGGATCCATGCCGTGACATAAGCCGAAGAATGCAGCGGCCCAGAACGGCGCTTGCATCCGCAACGGCGCTCGTTACGCTTCCGCGATGACCGGCTATGCCAACCATGATCGCGAGCCGGAAGCGCGGCACGATCTACATCGGCGTCACCAATGATCTCGGCCGCCGCATGCCGGAGCACAAATCCGGCCAAGGCTCGCGCTTCATCAGCCGCTACGGCGTGCAGCGCCTGGTCTGGTATGAAGAACATTTCGACATTCGCGACGCCATCCAGCGCGAGACGTCGCTGAAGCGCTGGCCGCGCCAGTGGAAGATAGAGTTGATCGAGAAGGCCAACCCAGAGTGGTTCGAGCTTTTTCGCGGAACCGGGTGGTAGCGTTCAGTTCTGGGCCGTAGCATTCTTCGGCTGGCGTAACGGCATGGATCCCAGGGTCTGCGCCGCGTCGCTTCGCTCCTTGCTCCGCCCTGGGATGACGAAGCGAGGGATGATGATCCTGCCCGATCATGGTTCACTGGACGAGCAGCAGCGAGCCGTTCTCGACCTGGTATTTTTCCAGCCGCTGGAGAAAGCTCAGACCGATCAAATTGGTGCGCAGCGCCTTGTCGTCGAGCACCACCGCCTGGACACCGTCGAGCGTGATCTTGCCGATCTGCAGCCGATCGACGGTCACCAAGGCAGCCTTGATCGCGCCGTTGGCGGTGTTGACCTGGTGCTTGAAATCCGACGCGTTCAGCGAAACGCCGATCCTGCGCGCCGTCGAACTGTTGATGGCGACCAGCGTTGCGCCGGTGTCGATCATGCCGTCGACCGTTCGACCGTTAAGCTTGAACGCCGACGTGAAATGCCCGCGCGCGTCAGCCGGGATCACGACCTTGCGGCCGAGCGGCTGCGCCGGCCTGCCGGGAACCGTGGCCAGATTCAGGTCCGTTTCGACCGCCGGCCTGGCCCCGACCGCCGATTTCAGCAGGCCTTCGAACATCTGCGGATTCGACTGGTAGAGCATCGGGAACGACGCCGATGCTACGGCGAGCACGCCAAGGATGAGAAGATTGCGCAGCATGGACCGGCCTTCGTGAAGACCCATGCTTATCGCGGCATGGTGTTTGCCGCTTTAACAGATGCAGAAAGCGGTCGTTTGCGTAAACGATCGGTAAACGAGCGGCGCCACGGTCATTTGGTCCCGTACATGCGGTCGCCAGCATCGCCGAGGCCGGGCATGATGTAGCCCTTCTCGTTGAGCTGGCGGTCGATAGAAGCGGTGAAGACCGGGACATCGGGATGCGCCTTGATGAAGCGATCGAGGCCTTCTGGCGCTGCCAGCAGGCAGAGGAAGCGAATGTTGGTGGCGCCGCGTCCCTTCAACTTGTCGATCGCGGCGATCGCCGAATTGGCGGTCGCCAGCATCGGATCGACGACGATCACCAGCCGGTCGGCGAGATCGCTCGGCGCCTTGAAGAAATATTCGACCGCTTCCAGCGTTTCGTGGTCGCGGTAGAGACCGATATGGGCGACGCGCGCCGCCGGCACCAGGTCGAGCAGGCCTTCGAGCAGGCCGTTGCCGGCGCGCAGTACTGAGGCGAAAACCAGCTTCTTGCCCTCCAGCGTCGGCGCTTCCATCGTCTCGATCGGCGTTTCGATCGTCGTCGTCGTCAGTTCGAGGTTGCGGGTGACCTCGTAGCCGAGCAGCAGCGAGATCTCGCGCAGCAGCCGCCGGAAGCCGGCCGTCGAGGTTTCCTTCTTGCGCATGATGGTCAGCTTGTGCTGGACAAGCGGGTGGTCGACGACGGTGACGCCCTGCATGGTGGTCTCCTAGCTGCGCAGGTGAAAGTGAGTAGTGAATGGTGAATAGTGAATAGTGAATAGTGAACAGGTTTGCGAGTCCTTGGTTCAGCGGAAAACTCGCGGTTGACGGACCGAAGCGCCGGGTGGACCATTCACCATTCACCATTCACCATTCACCATTCACCATTCACCATTCACCATTCACCATTCACCTGCCCTTGACGTCGAGCCGGCCCAGCAGCATTGCCTTGGTCTTCCTGTCGACGAAGGCGGCGTCGATGGCGGTTCTGGTGACGGCGGCGAGCGCCTTGTCGTTCATCGAAAAATGCTCGGCGGCAATGTCGTATTCGCGCTTCAGCGACGTCCAGAAATAGGGCGGATCATCGGAATTTAGCGTCACCTTGCAGCCAGCCGCCAACAGGGCCGGAAAAGGGTGATCGGCGAAACTGTCGAACACCCTCAGCGCGATGTTGGAACTCGGACAGCATTCGAGCACGACGCCTTCCTCGGCGATGCGCCGGATAAGGTCGGGGTTTTCGATGGCACGCACGCCATGGCCGATGCGGGCGGGGCGAATGTGGTCGAGCGCGGCCTTGACGCTCTCCCAGCCCATCAGTTCGCCGGCATGGACGGTGATGCCAAGGCCGGCCTCTCGCGCGATTTCGAAGGCCCTGACATAGTCCTCCAGATCGCCCATCCGCTCGTCGCCGGCGACGCCGAAGCCGGTGACCAGCGGATGCCCGCAGCGGGCGGCGAAGCGCGCCGCCTGCTCGATCGATTCGACGCCGGCATTGCGCACGCCGGTGACGATCATGCGGCCTTCGATGCCGGTCTTGGCCTTGGCGCGCGCCATGCCTTCGCCGAGCGCGTCCGTATAGGCCTTGGGCGACAGGCCGGCCTTCCCGGCGTGGTCCGTCGAGGTGAAGATCTCGGAATAGATCGCGCCGTCGCGGGCGAGGCTGGTCAGATAATGATCGGCCAGCCGCGCATAGTCCTCTTCTGTGCGGAACAGGTCGGAGGAGAAGTCATAGGCGGCGAGGAAGGAGCTGAAATCGTGCCAGACGAAAGAGCCGTCCTGAATGTAGGGCGAGGTGTCCTTGCCGTATTTCTGCGCCTGGCGGATAACGAGTTCGGGCGCCGCTGCCCCTTCGATATGGCAGTGCAGTTCTGCTTTCAAAGGCATGCAATCATCCCGTCAGGTCAGTCCAGGACATGGAGCCATAAGCGTGATCCCACGACCGGGAAGCGCGGCCGAACACCGCGCCTTAAACAATAGCGTCGGCATCATCGATCGGCTATGGTCCCGCCGGTTTTATGGCGGATCAAAAATAATGTCGGTTGAGAGAACCACGGCCGTTGGCGGCATGGAAACCTCCTATGGTTTCAAGCGCGTAGGGGCAGGCGAGAAGCAGTCCTTGGTCAACGACGTTTTCCACAAGGTGGCGGACCGCTACGATCTGATGAACGACCTGATGTCGGGCGGCCTGCATCGGCTGTGGAAGGACGCCATGGTCACATGGCTCAATCCACCGAAACGACCGGGCTGGAGCGTTCTCGACGTTGCCGGCGGCACTGGCGACATCGCCTTCCGCATCGTCGAGGCGAGCGGCAGGAACGCCCGTGCCACGGTTCTCGACATCAACGGCTCGATGCTCGCCGTCGGCCGCGACCGGGCCGAGAAAAAGGGCCTGACGGATAATACCGATTTCGTCGAGGCCAATGCCGAGGAGCTGCCTTTCGCTGAGGCCAGTTTCGACGCCTACACGATCGCTTTCGGCATTCGCAACGTGCCGCGCATCGATGTGGCGCTTGCCGAAGCCTTTCGCGTGCTGAAGCCTGGCGGGCGCTTTCTCTGCCTCGAATTTTCCGAGGTCGACATGCCGCTGCTCGACAGGGTCTACGAGGCGTGGTCGTTCAACGCCATCCCCAGGATCGGCAAGGCGGTGACCGGCGAAAACGAACCCTATTCCTATCTGGTCGAATCGATCCGCAAATTTCCCAATCAGCAGAATTTTGCCGCGATGATTTCCCGCGCCGGCTTCGACCGCACTTCTTTTCGCAATTATGCCGGCGGCATAGCTGCGCTTCATTCGGGCTGGAAGCTTTGAGGCTGGCCCGTATTTTTTATACGCGACCTGCCCTTCGCCGGTCTAGAAAACCGGCAGGACAAGCGCAGTCATGAGTAGCGTCGGCGCTGGTTTCAGGCTCGTACGGGCCGGCTGGGTGCTGGTCCGCGAAGGCGTCGTCGCGGCGTTGCCGGGCGATGAGCTGTTCGGCCTGCCGAAATTCGGCTGGCGGGTGGCACGGCTGTTCACCCGCCGCCGCGCGCTTGCCTATGAACGTGGCGATCGGCTGGCCAAGGCCGTCGTCCGGCTCGGCCCATCCTATGTCAAGCTCGGCCAGTTCCTGGCGACACGGCCCGATGTCGTCGGCAACGACATAGCGCTCGATCTCGCCATGCTGCAGGACAAGATGCAGACATTTCCGCAGACCGAGGCCATTGCGGCGATAGAGGCCTCGCTCGGGCGCAAGGTCGGCGAGCTCTACGCCAGTTTCGGCGAGGCGGTCGCCGCGGCCTCGATCGCTCAGGTCCATACCGCCGAAACCTTGCAGAACGGCGTCGGTTCGCGGGTGGCGGTGAAGGTGATCCGGCCGGGCGTGCGGCGCCGTTTCTTTCGCGATCTCGAAAGCTATTTCCTCGCCGCCCGTCTCCAGGAAAAATACATCCCGTCGTCGCGCCGGCTGCGGCCGGTCGAGGTGACCCAGACGCTGGCGCAGACCACCAAGATCGAGATGGATTTGAGGCTTGAGGCGGCAGCGCTTTCGGAGCTCGGCGAAAACACCAGGGACGATCCCGGCTTTCGCGTGCCGACGGTCGATTGGGAACGCACCGGCCGCGACGTGCTGACCATGGAATGGGTCGACGGCATCAAGATGAACGACATTGCTGGCCTGACTGCCGCCGGCCACGATCTGAAGGCGATCGCCGCCAATCTGGTCCAGTCGTTCCTGCGCCATACGCTGCGCGATGGTTTCTTCCACGCCGACATGCATCCGGGAAACCTGTTCGTCGAGCCCGATGGCACCATCGTCGCTGTCGATCTCGGCATTGCCGGCCGGCTCGGCAAGAAGGAGCGCCGGTTCCTCGCCGAAATTCTCTACGGCTTCATCACCCGTGACTATCTGCGCGTTGCCGAAGTGCATTTCGAGGCCGGCTACGTGCCGCGCCTGCATAACGTCGCGGCATTCGCCCAGGCGATCCGCGCCATCGGCGAGCCGATCCACGGCCAGCCGGCCGAAACCATCTCGATGGCCAAGCTCTTGGCGCTTCTGTTCGAAGTCACCGACCTCTTCGACATGGCGACGCGATCCGAACTGGTGCTGCTGCAAAAGACCATGGTGGTGGTCGAGGGCGTTGCCCGCACGCTCGACCCGGCATTCAACATGTGGAAGACGTCAGAACCGGTGGTCGGAGGCTGGATATCAGGCAATCTCGGTCCGCGTGCCCTGCTGGCCGACGCACGCGACGGCGCCAGCGCGTTGCTGGCGCTGGCCCGCCAGGCGCCGGACCTCGCCGCCCGCACCGAGCGGCTGTCGCGCGAGATCGATCTGATGGCCGAACACGGGCTGCGTTTCGACGACAGGACGGCGCACGCCATCGGCAAGGCCGAGGCGCGCCACACCCGCTCCGGCCGGCTGGCGCTGTGGGTTATCGCGCTGACGCTGGTCTTTATCGCCTGGAAGTTGCTCTGACTGCAGGCAATGACAGCAGTGCTGTCATTGCAGTCATGTTGCTTATCGCCTATGTTAAGGGGCAAGGAGCAAGAGCATGAGCACGATAACAATCCGCAATCTTGACGAAAGCGTGAAGCAGGTGCTTCGCGAGCGCGCTGCCGCGCGTGGCGTTTCGATGGAGCAGGAAGCGCGGGACGCCTTGCGCGAGGTGGCGATCCCAAAAACCAAGCTTGAAAATGGGGCTTGGCGGCTAAAAGCGTCGCGTGACGAAATCTTGGCGCTTGGACGAAAGCTAGAACGGCCTTTTGATCTCAAGGCACTTACTGACCACATGTGGGACGAGGGACTTCTGTGACAATTGCAGTCGACACGTCGGCATTGATCGCAATTATTGGCGCAGAGCCGGACGCGGCTGCGTTCGTCGATGTTTTCGGAACCTCACCTGCTGCACTGATCAGTACTGCGACGCTGCTGGAGGCGCATTGCGTAGTGAGCCGATCAAGCGGTAGCGTCAACGCTAGCGAGTTCCAAATGCTCATCGACCGTCTTGAGCTAACGGTAGTTCCCTTTGATTTGCCGCAGCTTGAGATCGCGCGGCTTGCTTATTCTCGTTTTGGTCGTGGATCCCGCCATCGTGCCGATCTCAACATGGGCGATTGCTTCGCCTACGCCTTGGCCAAGTCACGAAACCTGCCGCTGCTTTTCAAGGGCAATGATTTCATCCATACCGACATCGAACCGGCGCTGAAGCCGGCATGACATCGGACAAGAACTGGGCATGACCCTCTCCGGCAAGCGCATCCTGCTGATCATCGGCGGCGGTATCGCCGCCTACAAGGCGCTCGACCTGATCCGCCGGCTGCGCGAGCGCGGCGCCGCCGTGCGTGTGGTGATGACTGCCGCGGCGCAGGAATTCGTCACCACGCTGTCAGCTGGAGCGCTCTCCGCCGACCACGTCTTCACCGATTTGTTCGACAGTATTGACGAGCACGATGTCGGCCACATCCGCCTGTCGCGCGAGGCCGACCTTGTCGTCGTGGCGCCGGCTACCGCCGACCTGATGGCGAAGCTTGCCAACGGCCATGCCAGTGACCTTGCCTCGACCGTGCTCATCGCCACCGACAAGCCGGTGTTGATGGCGCCCGCCATGAACCCGAAAATGTGGTCGCATCCGGCGACCCGGCGAAACCGCGCGACGTTGCGGAAGGACGGCGTCGCATTCGTCGGCCCGGCAAAGGGCGAAATGGCCGAGAGCAACGAGGCGGGCGAGGGCCGCATGGCCGAGCCGCTGGAAATCGTTGCCGCGATCGAGGCGCTGCTCGATATCAGGCCGAAGCCGCTGGCAGGCAGAAAGATCATCGTCACCTCAGGGCCGACGCATGAGCCGATCGACCCGGTGCGCTATATCGCCAACCGTTCGTCCGGCAAGCAAGGCCATGCCATCGCGGCGGCGCTGGCAAGGCTGGGCGCCGATGTGCGCCTCGTCTCCGGTCCGGTCGGCATTGCCGATCCGGCTGACGTCACCACGCTGCATGTCGAAACCGCAAACCAGATGAAGGACGCGGTCGAACAGCTTTTGCCGGCGGACGCGGCGGTGTTCGTCGCGGCGGTTGCGGACTGGCGCAGCGAGACTTCGGCCGGCGAGAAGATTAAGAAGGTGGCGGGCGAGGGGCCGCCGGCGCTGCAGATGATCGAAAACCCTGACATTCTTGCCGGCGTCGGCCATCACAGGAAGCGACCCAGCCTAGTCGTCGGTTTCGCCGCCGAAACGCAGGATCTGGTCAGGAACGCCGAGGCCAAGCTCAGGAAAAAGGGCGCCGATTTCATCGTCGCCAACGATGTATCCCACGAAAGCGGGGTGATGGGCGGCGACCGCAACACTGTGCGGATCGTCTCGAAGGCCGGCGTCGACGAATGGCCCGAGATGAGCAAGGACGAGGTGGCGACGCGGCTCGCCGCCTTGATCGCCGAACGGCTGAAGACGATTACTGTCTAGCCGGTCGCTTCCCGTGGCCGGGCTGCCGGCCCCGAGATCCTCAGCGCGGCGAGGCAGCCCAGAATCCCGAGCGGCACGAAGGCGAGGAACAGCCAGGTGGCGACATTCGCCGCCGCCTCACGGTTCAGGCCTTCGGAAAAACCGCTGGCATTGGCGACGATGCCGGTCAACGCGGCACCGACCGCATAGCCGATGCGCTGCATGGTCGGCACGGCGGCGGAAGCGATCGTTTGTTCGCCGTCCCTGGCCGATGCGACGATCACCCGTGTGACGAAGGGCCAGGCAATGCCGAAGCCGCCGCCCTGCAGCAAGGCGCAAAACAGGATCAGCGGAATCGAACCGGCCGGCACGGCATAGGCGAAACCGGCGATGCCGGCCGCGATCATCAGCGCGCCGCCGGTGATGATCAGTCTTTCCCGCTCCGGCGGCGCATTGGCGACGAGGATCGACAGGATCGACCAGGCGATCGATTCGGCGGCGATGATATAGCCGGTGGTCAGGATCGGAATGCCATGCAGGCTGGTCAGAAGCAGCGGCCCGTAGACGGCGAAGGAACAGGTCGCCACCGAAAAGGCGGCAACCATGGTCATGCCTGCGCCGACCGGCGAGCGCCAGGAGAACAGCCGCGACGGGAACAGCCGCGAGCCCGGCTTCAGCGCGTCGATGCGGACGAACAGCGCGAGCCCGATCAGGCCGAGGATGAGCAGCAGGGACGAGCGCATCAGGGCAATGTCGACACCGGCCGTGGCGATCAGCACGACGCTGACGGCAAGGCAGCCGAGCGCGGCAAAGGGGAAGGGCGGCGCGGTTCCAGTGATCGACCGCGGCCGGGTCGCCTCGGGCGTGTCGAGCACGATGAAGCTCGCCAACGCCATGGCGGTGCCGCCAAGGGTGAAGACGCCGAAAGCCCAGCGCCAGGAGAGAGATTCGGTCATCAACGCACCGAGCACCGGCCCGCTGAAGGCGGCGACGCCCCAGATCGCCGACATAACGCCGAAAAGCTGCGGCCAGATGGCGCGTGGAAACAGCCGCTCGACCGAGACGAAGGCCAGCGACACCAGCGCGCCGCCGCCAAAACCCTCGATCAGGCGCCCGACCAGGAACAGCGGCATGGACGGCGCGATGGCGCAGACCAGTGCGCCGGCCGCGTAGAGCAGGGCGGCGACCATCATGTTGGTGCGCAGCGCGACATAGCTCACCAGCCGTCCGGCGGCAGCGCCGGCGACGATGGCGCCGAGTTCGTAGATCGCCAGCGACCAGCCGACCAGCTGAACCCCGGCGAGTTCGCCGACCATCGCCGGCATCACCGTTGCCACCATGGTTTCGTTGGTGGCGTGCAGCAGGATGCCGAGGCTGATGAAGCAGAAGCGCGCCAGATCGCCGCTCGCCCACAGCGCCCGCCAGTCGACCCTGTTTGTGCTGGTTTCGATCACCCCGCCCTCCCGAACTTTCGTATACGCCGATTAAAGAAATGGTGGAGCGCTCTTCGTCTCCAAATGGCACTTCGGGGATGGGTTGTAAAACCTCAACCGCAGTTGAGCTCAAGCGGTTTTTTTGCGGGTGCGCTGAGGGTGCTGATGAAGGCGGGATGTCAAGATTGGCGATCATGGCGTCAGCGATGATCTTCCTTGGCACGGCGGTTCCCAAAGTCGTGCGGCGCGGAACAGTCCTATCCTGTTCCGCGCCGCATGCAGAACTACGCTATGGCGTTCATTTGAAAGAGTGGATCAGTTGCAGTGAGGTGACGGCGACTGCCAGGTTGACGCCGGTCTGCGCCTGTACGTTTAGTGGCTGCAGCGAGAAGGCGCTGTTCAGCCCGCCGACCAGAAGGTTGGCGCCGCCACCGGTTACCACGCTGGCCTCAGCGTTGACGCCATAATAGCTGCCGGCAAGATCGCCGGCATCACGGTCGCGGGTGGCCGCCAGAACCGCCCAAATCAATTCGCCCTGGTGGGTCCTGCCAACGTCGACGCCAAGCTTGGAAATGACCCCGGTATAGGCTTCCGGGGGACCGCCATGATGAGGGCGAAAGGTGCAGGCCACGCCCTTGTTGGATGTCACGATATAGCCGGTGCCGCCGTCGATGGTGCAGTCGAGCACGCCGAGCTGCAGCCTCCCTGCGCTGGCAGGGGCGGCTAGAACCGTAGCGGCGAGGGCGGCGGCACAGGCGAGTTTCTTGATCATGGGAGGGGTCCTTTTCGCGAATAGCCCTTGAACAACGGCTAAGCGTCCCGAGCGTTCCGCCGAGAACTTGGCGCGATCAAGGCGTCAGTCGTTGAAGGTGTCGAAGCCATGCCAAACGGCAGGCCTGCCATGTCAGGCCGAAACGCCGCCGTCGGTCAGACGGCGCTGGTGCGCGCCAGGCCGTCCTTGGCCGGCTGGTAGGTGGGGCTGAGGCGCACGGCCTCGCGGTAGGCTTTTGCCGCCTTGGCCTTGTCGCCGCGCCGCTCGTAGATCAGCGCCTGGTTGGACCAGGCCTCGGCATTCTTGCCGTCGAGCTTGATCGCCATGTTGATGTCGGCGAAGGCATTGTCCTCGTCGTTCATGGCGAGATAGGAGAGGCCGCGGCCATTGTAGGGATCGGCGGCGTCCGGCGCCAGCGAGATGGCTGTCGAGAAATCCTCGATGGCGAAAGCGTGCTGGCCTTGGCTCTGATAGATCAGGCCGCGATTGTGATAGGCGCGCGCGTCTGTCGTGTCGAGCTGGATCGCCTTCTGGAAATCGTTGAACGCTTCCTGGATGCGGTTGGCTTTGCGGTAGAGATTGCCGCGGCCGATATAGGCGGCGTCATAGTCGGGATTGATCTGGATCGAGCGGTTGTAGTCGGCAAGCGCGGCCGCCTGATCGCCGAGGAAACGCTGGATGAGAGCGCGGTTCGAATAGGCCTGGTAGAAATTCGGATTGAGCTGGATGGCGGTGTTGAAATCCTTGAGCGCCGCCTGATACTGGCCGCCGCGGCCATAGGCCGAGCCACGCACATTGTAGCCTTCCGGATCCTGGGGACTGCGCTGGATGACAGCCGACAGCGAGGAGATGTTCTCGGCCGACCCTTGTGCCTTGTCGATGTTGGTGAATTCGCCGGTCGGGGCTGTCTGGCAGCCGGCGAGCGCCAAGCCAGAAAGCAGGGCTGCCGTCAGGGCGAAGCCGCGCATTGCGGTTCTGCGCTCCACGCTAATTGCGTTCATGTCTGCTCTGTCCTCACTGCCCGCCCGCGCCGTCAGGTCTGTTCCCTCTCCGTACCGGCCCTCTGCGAGCTGGTCGAATTCAAAACAAAAAGGTGGCGGCGATTTCGCATCGCGCCACCTTGGGTATCCTTCGAAAAGGACGAAAAATTGGCGTCAGAACCGCGGCGGACGCGGAGCGCCGGCACCAGCGGCACCAGCCGCCACCGGGCGCGGCGTCATCGGCAGCAGGCCTTCGCGCTGGGCGCGCTTGCGGGCCAGCTTGCGGGCGCGGCGAACGGCTTCCGCCTTTTCGCGGGCGCGCTTCTCAGAGGGCTTCTCATAATGTCCACGCATCTTCATTTCGCGGAAGATGCCTTCGCGCTGCATCTTTTTCTTGAGCGCGCGAAGCGCCTGATCAACATTGTTGTCGCGGACGAGTACCTGCACGGGCAATCCTGTCTTTCGGGTTTTGTTAACAACAGGCAAGTGGCCATAGTCGCTTGCCTCCGCGGCGGTCTACACCACGAATTGTGGCGGCTGATAGCAGAATCATGCCGCTCTGTCCACTGCCGAAACGAAAAACCCGCCTCAGCGGCGGGTCGTCGGCGCAAATCACACCATAGGTCAATCGATAGCATAACTGCCGGCGCAAAGCAAGGAAGTTACAACTTCTGATCGTAGGTTCGCTTACCTGGGCCGCTCTCCGCACCGGTGAGCGATCAATGGCGTTCCCCGCCACAAATAAATTTTGGCGGCTCCATCCGGCAGAACGCTCCCCCTGGCTCTATCAGCGAAGGAACAAAGCTCGTTGCCCCTTGTTTGTTTCGCATAGGCAAGCACAGGAGAAAACCGATGTCAGAAACCCGTGAATGGCTCGTCCAGTGGCTCAGGGACGCGCATGCGATGGAGGAGCAGGCCGAAACCATGCTGAACGGCCAGTTGAGCCGGCTGGAGAGTTATCCCGAACTCCGTGAGCGCATCAGCCTGCATGTCGACGAGACGAAGGGTCAAGCAGCGCGCCTCAGAACCTGCCTGGAACAACTGGGCGAAGATAGGTCGACGCTGAAGGACGCCGGCGGCAAGCTGTTGGCCATGGCGCAGTCCCTCAGCGGCGTGTTCGCCGGCGACGAGGTGATGAAGGGCTCACTCGCGAGCTACACATTCGAGCATATGGAGATCGCCTCATACACGATCCTCATCGCAGCCGCAAAATCCCTCGGCGAAACGGAAGTCGCCCGGGCCTGCGAACAGAACCTGCGTGAGGAAGAGGCAATGGCCGAGTGGCTGAAAAACAAGCTGCCCGCGACGACGGAGCAGTTCCTGGCTCGCTCGGAGTCGGACAGCGACTATGCCAAACGATGACGACAACAGGCCGGCGGCCAAGATGAGACCGCCTTCGGTGTGGCGGGCCTACAGCTACGCCTGGATTACCCTCGGCTTCTTCATCATCTCGATCGTCGGTCACTGGGTTTTCGGCTGGTTCGCCTATCTCGACGAGCAGCAAGCGCTCGGCCAGCCACCCGAATTCGGCGGCTATCTGATCGAGATGAGCCGCGACACGCTTGAGAACTGGCAGTCGGAATTCCTGCAACTGCTCTGGCAGGTCGGCGGCCTGGCGTTCCTGCTCTTCGTCGGCTCGCCGCAATCGAAGGAGAGTACCGACCGTATGGAGGCTAAGATCGACGCGCTTCTCACCCTTGTCGACCCGAAGAAAGGCAAGGAAGCGATTCGCGAGTTGGACCTGCAGTATGACGGCCGCCACACTGACGAGCCGCACGCGCACCGGCACTAAATCCGGGAGTTGGAAATTGACCCGGAGGCGATCATCGCTCCGGGTCGTTGATCCAACAACGCAACCAGGTCGCTATGATGCTGTGGCCAGGTGACGCCGCTCGAAATCCTCGAAGAACTCGCCGTAGTCGCAGGTTATTTCCTCGCCAGCCGCTATGTCGCGGATCGCGGTTGCCCCGCCATACTGCGAAAAATCCGTGTTCGGCCTTTCGGAATGGTTCATGAAGCGGCCATTGTCGACCTCATAGACGATGAATCCGGGCCGGTCCGGGCTTGGATAGGCATATCTGTCGAGCAATTCCCTGAGGTGGGGCGGCGCCGTCCTATATTTTTCGATCGGGATCAGCCGGTCGAAATCCGGATCGAGCCGCCAGATCGACGCTCCCTTCCTGATCGGCTCGGCGGCGAACACGCCGACGCCCTGGATTGAGCTAGCAGCGATGTAGGTCCTGATCAGCAGCATGTTTTAGGCCCGTCTTCGAACAAAAGTGTCCGAAGAAATCGCCAAATCGCACTGGAAAGCAAGACCGCTTTTGCGACATTGCCTCACGTCCGATTGATCGAGACCCCGCCATCGGCAAACAGCGCGGTTCCGGTGGTGAAGCTCGATGCGTCGGAAGCCAGATAGAGCGCCGAATGGGCGATCTCCTCGGGCTCGGCGACGCGCTTCAAGGCATGCAGGTTTTCGACGAAGGCTCGCGATTCAGGTGTCTTGAACGTTGCCGAAGGCGTGTCGGTGCCGCCCGGCAGCAGCGCGTTGACCCGCACGCCTTTGGCGCCATACTCGGCGGCAAGCACCTGCGTCAACCCGATCAGCCCGGCCTTGCTTGCGGCATAGCTGGTCATGCCGGGCATGCCGACGGTATGGCCGACAAAGGTAGAGGTGAAGATCAGCGAACCGCCGCCGCGTTCGACCATCGCCGGGACCTGATGTTTCGCGCCGAGGAATGCGCTGGTCAGGTTGGTGTCGAGCGTCTCTCGCCAGCCTTCCAGCGACAGCTCCGAGATTGGACCCATCTTGCCGGTCGAGCCGGCGTTGTTGAAGGCGATATCCAGCCCGCCGAATTTCTCGACCGCCAGGTCGACAAGGGCTTTGGCATAAGCTTCGTCGCGGACGTCGCCAGCAAGCGCAATGGCGGTGCCGTCGGCGTCCTCGATTTCCGCAACGAGCACGTCCAGCTCCGCCTGGCGGCGGGCAGCGACGACCAGCTTGGCGCCAGCCTCGGCAAAGAGTTTTGCGGTGGCGCGGCCGATGCCGGAACTGGCGCCGGTGACGATGGCGATCTTGTTGGCGAGTGCGAGCATTTTTTGCATCCTTCTTTCGCGCCAGCTTTCGCCGGCAATCGGATGCTTGGTCGCAGATCGAGGCGGCACGAGCCACCCGATACCCGAAGGCGTCCGGATGCGTCGTTCGGCTCGTTGCTCGACAGGTCTTTTTGGCCGTGGCGCAAAACGGCAAGCGCCGTCGCAAACAGCGCAAGGGTGGCAGCGCTGTTTCGCTAGTGATACACCTCGCGCGCCGGGGCTCGATTGGATGTCCGGCCGCTATCTGCGAGGCTGGAACGTTGAAGAAATACTCGGTATTCGCCATCGCCCGCGAGGCCATGCGCGGCCACAAGGGCTGGGAGGAACAGTGGTCCTCGCCAGAGCCGAAGAAGGAGTACGACGTCATCATCGTCGGCGCCGGCGGCCATGGCCTGGCCACCGCCTATTATCTCGCCACGGTGCACGGCATCACCAATGTCGCGGTGCTGGAAAAGGGCTGGCTCGGCGGCGGCAATACCGGCCGCAACACCACCATCATCCGCTCCAACTATCTCTATGACGAGAGCGCCGGCATCTACGACCACGCGCTGAAGCTGTGGGACGGGCTCAGCCAGGAGCTCAACTACAACGTCATGTATTCGCCGCGCGGCGTCATGATGCTGGCCCACAATGTCCACGACATCCAGGTGCTGAAGCGCCACGTCCATGCCAACCGTCTGAACGGCATCGACAATGAATGGCTGACGTCGGAAGCCGCCAAGGAATTCTGCCCGCCGCTCAACATTTCGCGCGATGCCCGCTATCCGGTGATGGGCGCGACCCTGCAGCGTCGCGGCGGCACCGCCCGCCACGATGCGGTCGCCTGGGGCTATGCGCGCGGTGCCTCGGCGCGCGGCGTCCACATCATCCAGAATTGCGAGGTCACCGGCGTCAAGCGGGCGCCGAACGGTTCGGTCACCGGCGTCGAGACGACGCGCGGTTTCATCGGCGCCAAAAAAGTCGGCGTCGTTGCCGCCGGCCATTCGTCCGTCATCATGGACATGGCCGGCGTGCGGATGCCGCTGGAAAGCTATCCGCTGCAGGCGCTGGTTTCCGAGCCTGTCAAGCCGGTCTTCCCCTGCGTGGTGATGTCGAACACGGTGCACGCCTATATCTCGCAGTCCGACAAGGGCGAACTGGTCATCGGCGCCGGTACCGACCAATATATCTCCTATTCGCAGACCGGCGGCCTGCACATCCTGCAGCACACGCTCGACGCCATCTGCGAGATGTTCCCGATGTTCACGCGCATGAAGATGCTGCGCTCGTGGGGCGGCATCGTCGACGTGACGCCCGACCGCTCGCCGATCCTGGCCAAGACGCCGGTGCCCGGCCTCTATGTCAATTGCGGCTGGGGCACGGGCGGCTTCAAGGCGACGCCGGGCTCGGGCCATGTCTTTGCCCACACCATCGCCAGGGACGATCCGCACCCGATCAACGCCCCCTTCACCATCGAGCGCTTCCGCACCGGCCGCCTGATCGACGAGGCGGCGGCGGCGGCGGTGGCACACTGATGATGGCCCGCTTTGTGATGTTGGGCCAGAGGCTTTGCGATCAACCCGCCGGCGCCTGCGTCGGCCACGGCGAATTGTAGGAACAACCATGCTTCTCATCCGCTGCCCCTATTGCGAGGAAGAGCGTCCGGAACTCGAATTCCGCAACGCCGGCGAGGCACATATCGCGCGTTCGGCGGATATGGCCGCGACAAGCGACGACGATTTCGAAAAGTTCTTCTTCATCCGCTCGAATCCCAAAGGCATCATCTATGAGCGCTGGCGGCACATGCATGGCTGCGCGCGGTTCTTCAATGCCGTGCGTGACACCGTCAGCGACAGGTTCCTGATGACCTACAAGGCCGGCGAGCCGAAGCCGGCGAAGCTGCCGGGAGCCTCCGAATGATCGCGACGTTCCGCATTCCCGGCGCCGGGCGCCTCAAGCAGGCAGAGACCGCGCGGTTCAGCTTCGACGGCCAGTCCTATGCCGGCGTCGAAGGCGAATCGCTGGCCTCGGCGCTGCTCGCCAACGGCGTCCATCTGGTCGGCCGTTCGTTCAAATATCACCGGCCGCGCGGCTTCCTGTCCGCCGGGGCGGAAGAGCCCAACGCGCTGGTTGAGATCAAGCGCGACTCGGCCAGGAGGACACCAAATGTTCGCGCCACCGTGCAGGAGCTCTATGACGGGCTGACGGCACAGTCGCAGAACCGCTGGCCGTCGCTGGCCTTCGACGTCAGCGCGCTCGGCGACATCGCCTCGCCGCTGCTTTCGGCGGGCTTTTACTACAAGACCTTCATGTGGCCGAAGTCCGCCTGGAAAAACTTTTACGAGCCCAGGATCAGGGCTGCGGCAGGGCTTGGCGTCGCTCCCGACCAGCCGGATCCCGACCACTATTCGGCGCGTTTCGCACATTGCGACGTGCTGGTGCTGGGCGGCGGTGCTGCCGGCATCGCCGTGGCACTTGCCGCGGCCGAAACCGGCGTGCGCGTCATCCTTGCCGACGAGCAGCCGTATTTTGGCGGCAGCCTGCATTTCGAGAGTGGCGCCAGGATCGACGGCCAGGATGGTTTTGCCTGGGCGCAAGGTGCAGTCGCGACGCTCAGGGCCATGGACAATGTCCGCGTGCTGTCGCGCACCACGGCCTTCGGCTATTACGCGCAGAATTTCGTCGGGCTGGTCGAGCGCGTCAGCGACCATCTAAAGAATGCAGGCCGCGAGCTGCCGCGCGAGCGGCTGTGGCAGGTCCGTGCCAAACGCGTCGTGCTGGCGACCGGTGCCATCGAGCGGCACATGGTGTTTGCCGACAACGACCGGCCAGGCATCATGCTGGCGTCGGCGGCGCGCACCTATCTCAACCATTTTGGCGTCGCGGTCGGCAGGAATGTCGGCGTCTATACGGCCAATGATTCCGCCTATGCGGCGGCGATCGACCTGAAGAAGGCCGGTGTCGGCGTGGCGGCGATAGTCGACCTGCGCGACAACCCGACCGGATCGGTGATCGACGAGGCGAGGGCGCTCGGCATCGAGGTCAATTTCGGCCGCGCGGTGATCCGCGCCGGCGGCAAATTGCGCGTCTCGTCGATGACCGTGCAGCCGAAGAATGGCGGCGGCGAGCGCACCATCCCGGTCGACGCGATCCTGATGTCGGCCGGCTGGACACCGTCGGTGCATCTGTTCTCGCAATCGCGCGGCAAGGTCGCCTTCAACGACGAGACCAAGCGTTTCGTGCCCGGCACCTACGCCCAGGATTGCGTCTCGGTCGGCGCCTGCAACGGCACCGACGGGCTGTCGGCGACGATCGACGAGGCCTATGCGGCGGGCGCCAAAGCGGCGAAGAATGCGGGCGTCAAGAATGCCGGCGCCAACACCGTCAAGGGCACCAAGCCGAAGGTCGACGGCAGCGAGAGCTGGTCGCGCGGCATGCTTGGTGCGGCGCCCGGCGCCGGGCCGGACACGACGGTAAAAGCCTTCGTCGACTTCCAGAACGACGTCACCGCCAAGGACATCCGCCAGGCGGTGCATGAAGGCATGCGCTCGATCGAGCACGTCAAGCGCTTCACCACCAATGGCATGGCGACCGACCAGGGCAAGACCTCGAACATGCACGGTCTGGCGATCGCCGCCGAGACGCTGGGCAAGCCGATCCCGCAGGTCGGCCTGACGACGTTCCGGGCGCCTTACACGCCGGTGACCTTCGGTTCGATCGTCGGGCACGCGCGGGGTCCGCTCTTCGACCCGACCCGCAAGACGGCGATCCATCCGTGGGCCGAGGCTCAAGGGGCGGTGTTCGAGGATGTCGGCCAATGGAAGCGCGCCTGGTATTTTCCCAAAGCAGGCGAAGACATGCACGCCGCGGTCGATCGCGAGTGTGTTACGGTGCGCAAGACGGCCGGCCTGTTCGACGCCTCGACGCTGGGCAAGATCGAGGTGGTCGGGCCGGATGCGGCGAAGTTCATGGAACTGCTCTATACCAATCCGTGGGAGAAACTGGAGCCCGGCCGCTGCCGCTATGGCATCATGCTGCGCGAGGATGGTTTCATCTATGACGACGGTGTCGTTGGCAGGCTTGCAGCCGACCGTTTCCACGTGACGACGACGACGGGCGGTGCGCCGCGAGTCATGAACCATATGGAGGATTACCTCCAGACCGAGTTTCCGCATCTCAACGTCTGGCTGACCTCGACCACCGAGCAGTGGGCGGTGATCGCCGTGCAGGGTCCGAAGTCGCGAGACATCATCGCGCCGTTGGTCGAGGGCATCGACATGTCGGACGGGGCGCTGCCGCATATGTCGGTGCGCGAGGGCAAGATCTGCGGCGTGCCGACAAGGCTGTTCCGGATGTCGTTCACCGGCGAGCGCGGCTTCGAGGTCAACGTGCCCGCCGACTACGGCCAGGCTGTCTGGGAAGCGCTGTGGACCGAGGGCCAGAAGCATGGCGCCTGTGCCTACGGTACCGAAGCGATGCACGTGCTGCGTGCCGAAAAGGGTTACATCATCGTCGGCCAGGACACCGACGGCACGGTGACGCCAAACGATGCCGGGCTCGACTGGGCGGTCGGCAAGAAGAAGACCGATTTCGTTGGTATCAGGGGCATGGCTCGGCCCGACCTGGTCGCCAAGGGCCGCAAGCAGCTTGTCGGCCTGAAGACCAAAGACCCAAAAGTGGTGCTGGAAGAAGGCGCGCAGATCGTCGGCGATCCGAAACAGGCGATCCCGATGACGATGATCGGCCATGTCACCTCGAGCTACTGGTCGGAAAATTGCGGCCGCTCGATTGCGCTGGCCCTGGTTGCCGGCGGCCGCGACCGGATGGGCGAGACGCTCTACGTGCCGATGCCCGATGCGACGATCGAGGTGGAGGTCACCGGCATGGTGTTCTTTGACGACAAGGGGGAGCGCCTCAATGGCTAAGGCTGCCGCGAAGGAATCTGCCGCCGCTGCGCCGTCGGTCGAACGCCGGCCGGCTCTCGCCGGTCAGGAGCTTTCCGTAACCGGCGTTACGCTTGCTGTGTTGCCGCCGGCGCAGCGTATTTCGCTGCGCGCGCCGGACGCCTCGGTCGCGGCGCTTTCGAAGGCGCTTGGCGTGGAGTTGCCGCGGAAGCCCAAAACCTCGGCGGCAAAGGCCGGGCGCACGGCATTGTGGCTTGGGCCGGACGAATGGCTGGTCATCGACGAGGTGGGAAAAGACCCGCTCGCCGATTGCGCCGAGGTCACAGTGCTGCATTCGGCGGTCGGCATCTCGCATCGCAACGTCGCCATCTCGGTTATCGGTCCAGCGGCGGCGGCGACGATCAATTCAGGCTGTCCGCAGGATCTGTCGCTGGACGTCTTTCCGGTCGGCGCGGCCTCGCGCACCATCCTGGGCAAGGCCGAGATCGTGCTGTTGCGCATCGCAGCCGACGCATTCCGGGTTGAATGCTGGCGCTCTTTTTCCGATTATGTCTTTAGTTTCCTGTCGGAGGCGGCCGGCGACGCAGCGGCTTAGGAATTTCGCTGGGCTCGACCGTTTGCCGGAGCAAGTCGGGGAGAATGTCGATGCCGTCGAAATCCGCGCCGAATCCAGCGGCTCAGAAGACGCCGGCCGTGCGCTCGTTCGAACACGAGCAGCACAAAGAACCAAACATTGAAGAGGAACTCGAGGAAGGGCTCGAGGACACGTTTCCGGCCAGCGATCCGGTGTCGATCACCGGGACTTCGATTCCCGGCGCTCCTGCAAGACCTGGCAAGGCCAAGATCGTGGCCGGAATGAAGAAGCGCAGGAAATAACATCCATCAGGCTCCGGCGAGCCGGGTCGCCGGCCACGAGAGCAGGCGGTCAGGATTTCCTGTCGTCGCTTTTGTTTCGAACGTCAGAACGTGCTGGGCACGATCCACGGGTCGATGTCGATGCCGAGCCGCGGGTCCTTGCTTTCCGTTGAGCCCTTGTGGGTGGCCGCGCCTGCCTTCTCGACCGATCCGGTCGCGCCGCAATCGAGCTTGATGCCGGTGTCGGCGCAGGCCGCGGCCGGCGCCTGTTTGCCGGCCTGACTCTGGTCGGCGAAGGCAGCGCCCGAGAATGCAAGCACTGCCGCGACCGTGAGGATTGTCTTTTTCATGGTCTGTCTCCGGGCTGGATGACTGGAGTTGTACATGTACGACATAGCGTACATATACGACCGGCGAGTATGAAGGTCAAGTCGGAAATTGTACATGTACGAAATTTTGAGCGTGGCGCTAGCCCGCCGGGTCGCGATCCCAGCCACCGGGTCCTACACGCATAGATTGATTCCCCCAGGCCTTCGCCCTGTTTCGCTTGCCTGTCAGCTATCCGAAACCGAAGAAAAACCCTTCAGCAGTTGACCGGCGTCTCGGTCAGCGGCGGCACGTCCTGCGTGGCCAGAGCGGCAAGCGTGAAGTCGCACATCCGCTTGACGAAAGCCTGCTGGTCGCCGAACGGATAGAAGGGAAAGGTGATCAGCAGCGAGATCGTGCCGTGGCCGACCGCCCACAGCATGGTGGCGATGGCGCGCGGATCGCCCTTCAGCCTGCCGGCGGCCACGCAGGCTTCGACCCTCTTGATCAGCACCTTCATCAACGGGTTGCCCTCCTGCATCTCGGCGAAGGTCCTGCCTTCCGGGGGCTTGACCTTCTCGGTCATGAATATCGTGCGATACTCGTTGGGGTTGCCAAGGCCGAAGGCCGCATATTCGGTCATCACCACTTGCAGCGCCTCGATCGGATCGTCGGCCGGGTGATCCTCGATACGCTTTGCCAGAGTCTTGAACGCGTCCTCGGCCAACGCGAACAAGATGTCCTGCTTGTCGGCAAAATAGGAATAGACCGACATCGGCGCATAGCCGACACGCTTGGCCAGCTTGCGGATAGTGAGGCCTTCATAGCCTTCTTCCTGGACGAGCTTGTGCGCGGCGTCGACAAGTTCGGAGCGCAGTTCGGCCTTTTGTTTCTCGCGGCGTGTCTGTACGCTGAGCGGCAATTTTCGCCTGCCTTCTGTTTGTGGCTGGCTAAATTATATACGCTGTACGGAATCGGACAAGGCGCGGTCAAAAATCGGCGTCCTTCTCAGCCATTTTCGCCAAACATCGATCACACATGTTACCCGGGCAGAACGACGCGACATCGGACTGTTACAACCAGAGGTTAGCTGCGGCCCGGCCAAGAGATTTTGTTGCTAGGGCCGAGATGACCATGACCGAGCTTTCTTCCGTTGCGCCAAACGCAGATCCACTTTCTCACAATGCCATGCTGGCCCTCAGGCGGGTGGTCATGGTTGCATGGTTGGCGATCGCGCTCGGATTCGCCATGGAGGCGCTTACTCTGGCTGGCAGGCTTGCAGCGGGTTCTCACCCGGCTACCACCCTGATCCTGATCGAATTGGCGCAAGGCGTGACGTGGGCGTTCTTCGTCTGCGCCGGTCTCAGCCTCGGCACGGCGATCGCCAAGGTACGAGCCTCGCTCGGCGGCCTGATCGCTGCAATCTCGGCACCACTGGCGATGGCCATCGCCAAGGGGTCGCAAAAGGTCATGGTAACTGCTCTTGATGCGGCCACAAAACCGGCCACCCTCTCGCTCACCACGCTGGGCGTGCTGCGGGCGATCGAATATGGCCTGCTCGGCTGGATCCTGGCGTCGCTGGCGTCGAAGGAAAAACCCCGTCCGCTCCATTTTGCGCTGGCAGGCACCGCAATGGGCGCGGTGTTCGGCGGCGGAATCACGGTGCTGACGATTGAGACGGCCGCGGCGAACGGCGTTGCGCTTGAATTGCCGCGGGCGATCACAACCGGCCTCAACGAGATCGTGTTTCCGATCGGTTGCGCACTGGTCGTCTACATTGCCCTGCGGGTCGGCCGGCACATGAAGATGATCTCTGGCGAGGTTCGTTGAGCCGTTCAGGCCGCTTCTGGCTCGCGCTCGATCAATGTCAGCGTCAGCCAGCGCGCGGTCAGCGCCGGCTTTTTCGAGCCCTCGATCTCGATCGTCACGTCATGCGCGGTCTGCACCCAGCCCGACGGCCTGACCTTGACGTCGGCCAACACGAAACGGGTGCGGATGCGCGCGCCGGTCTTCACCGGCGCCAGGAAGCGCAGCGAGTCAAAACCATGGTTGACGCCCATCTTGCTGTTTTCGAGCGGCGGCATGGTCTCGAAGGTCATCGCCGATAAAAGCGAAAGCGACAGAAAACCATGCGCGATGGTGCCACCGAACGGCGTCTCGCGCTTGGCGCGCTCCGGGTCGCAATGGATGAACTGGTGGTCGTCGGTGGCGTCGGCGAACTGGTCGATCATGCGCTGCGAGACCACCCGCCACGGCGACACGCCGACCTCCTTGCCGACGCTGGCCAGAAGCACATCGAGACTGATCGGTTCCACGCTGATGTCCTCTATTTCAACCGTCCGGAGCGCGAGCGGCTTCATTCCTTGAACAGTGTCAGCCCATGCTGCACCGACTGTCCGCCATCGATCGGCAGGATGGCGCCGGTGATATAGCTGCCGGCACGGCTGCACAAATAGAGCGTTGCGCCGGCAATGTCATCCGGCGCGCCGATGCGGCCGATCGGAACATGGCCGCCGATATGCTTGGCCTGGTCCTCACTCGCGGTGGCGAAGGCAGTCATCCGGCTCTGGAAGGGACCGGGGGCGAAGGCATTGACGGTGATACGGCGGGCGGCGAACTCGATCGCCAAGGTGCGCGTCAGATGATGAACAGCAGCCTTCGAGGCAGAGTAGGAGTAAGCGTCGTCGGCCAGCGGCTGCGTGCCCATCACCGAACCCAGATTGATCACCCGGGCCGGATCGGCATCGCTGGCGGCGGCGTCGAGCAGCGGCAGAAGCTCGCGCGTCAGTTGGAAGACCGCAGTGACGTTGACGCCGAACACCCTGGCCCAGGCATGGTAGGGAAAACTTTCCAGCGGCGCCCCCCAGGAGACGCCGGCATTGTTGACCAGGATGTTCAGCCGCTCGGTCCGCGCCTTGACCTCGTCGACCAGCGCCGCGATGCCAGCCTCGCTGGAGACATCGCCGGCAAAGCCCTCGGCCCGGCCGGTGCCGCCGAGGCCGTTCAGTTCATCGGCAACCCTGATGCAGTCCTCACCCTTGCGCGAGGCGATCATCACGGTGGCGCCGGCCCTGACCAAAGCGGTCGCCGCCATGCGGCCGATGCCGGTCGCAGCCCCGGTCACCAGCGCGGTCTTGCCGGCCACCGAAAACAGCTCGTCCAGATAGCTCATCGCAATTCCTCCGGATAATTCCCTCGGTCCTGCCCCCTTGTCCAGACGAAATGGCTCGCGTTGACAAGGCTTCCCGAAGTACGATCATTCCTTGCCACGGGTAAAGTGCCTAAACCGAGGCGATGGGGCGCGTGTTGGCTGACTGACCGGGCCCGGCGGCACGGTGTTGATCGGGATATGGCTGCGGAATGATTGCGAAACGCCCGCTGCTGTATACCAACCATGCCGAGACAGTCATTCGTGAACGTTCGCTTGACAAACGCTGGATCGAACGAGCTGTGTGGGAACCGGATTGGCAAGCGGCGGATGTGAAAGACACCTCGGTGATACGCCTGTACAAGCGGGTGCCCGAAAATGGCAATCGCATCCTGCGCGTCGTCTGTGTGGTAACGCCTGAGGAAATCCGTATACTGTCTGTCTATTTCGATCGCGGGGCGAGAAGGCCGAAATGACACTCAAACTCGAATATGACCCGGAAGCTAATGCTGCATACATCCGTTTTTCCTCGGAAGCGATTCAGGAAAGCGAGGAAGTTTCCGCAGGCATAGTCCTCGACTATGATGCTGAGGGTCACATCGTCGGCATGGAGGTGCTGGATGCCCGAGAACACCTTCCCGCCGCGATGTTGAAGGCTGCCTGACCCCAACCTACTCCGCCGGGTCGACATTAGTGTAGGCGGCTTCCTCGAGCTCGCGCTTCAGCCGCGATGCCTCTTCCACCTTCGGCGTGACGAAGCGGCCGAGCAGGAGATAGGCGACCGGTGTCAGGAACAGCGTCGAGACGGTGGCCAGGCCCAGACCGCCGACGATCACCCAGCCGAGCGCGATCCGCGCCTCGGCGCCGGCGCCGCTCGCCAGCACCAGCGGCACGCCGCCGAGCACGGTGCAGATCATCGTCATCATCACCGGCCGCAGCCGGATGGTGGAGGCCTGCTCGATCGCTTCACGCACGCCGAGCCCGCGGTCGCGCAACTGATTGGCGAACTCGACGATCAGGATGCCGTTCTTGGCCATCACGCCGACCAGCAGCACCAGGCCGATCTGGCTGTAGGCGTTGAGGCTGGTGCCGCTGAGCAAAAGGGCAAAGATCGCGCAGGCGAGGCCGAGCGGCACCGTCGCCATGATGATGACCGCGCTGACGAAGCTCTCGAACTGAGCGGCGAGCACCAAAAGGATGATGACCAGCGAGAAGCCGAAGATGGTGATCATGGCGCTGTTGGTCTCGCCCAGCGTCGCCGCCTCGGCCAAGGGGACGATACGGCTGCCCGGCGGCAGAAGCGGCGTGGCGATTGCCTCGGCGCGGGTGAGCGCCTGGCCGAGCGCGAAATCGCCGCTGAGGTTGGAGGTGATCGCCACCGACGGCTGCTGCTGCTCGCGGGTCAGCGAGGGCGGCACGGCGCGCTCGGTCAAAGTGGCGATGGTCGACATCGGCACGAAGCGGCCGTCGGCCGTCTTCAGGAAGATGTTCTCCAAATCGGTCGGATCGTTGATCGGGTTGGTCGTCGAGACGAGCTTCACGCCATAGCTGCGATCGGCGATATAGACGTCGACGACATCATTGCCGTCGAGCATGGCCTGGAAGGAATCGGCCAGCCTGGTGATGTCGATGCCGAGGTCGGAAGCGCGCTCGCGGTCGATGGCGACGGAAAGCTGGGGCTGCGTCGGGTCGACGGAGAGCCGCGGCGACTGGAAGCGGGCGTCCTTCTGCATCTCGGCGATGATCTTCACCGCAGCGTCGCCGAGCGCCGCGCGGTTGTTACCGACCAGCGCGAACTGCAGGCCGTTGCCGGCGCCGCGAATCCCGAGGCTGTTGGGCTGCATCGGAAAGACGCGCACGCTCGGCACCTGCCGGGTGAGCCGTCTGATGTCGGCCATGATCTGCTGCTGGCTGCGGGTGCGCTCGTCCCATGGCGCCAGTGTCATCACCATGAAGCCGGCGTTGTAGGCGCCGTTGCGGCCGGCGCTCTCGAAGGTGTTGCGGATTTCGCCGGAATCGCGCAGCGGCTGGATCAGTTTTTCGATCTTCTGCATCTGCTGCGTCGTGTAGTCGAGGCTGACGCCTTGCGGCGCGTCGACGCGCATGAGCACGATGGCACGGTCCTCGGTCGGCGTCAGTTCCTGGCGGATAGTGCCAAACAGCGTGAAGGCGGTGGCTGCAAACAGCAGCGCGACCAGAAGCACGATCCACGGCGCGTCGAGGCAGATGTGCAGACAGCGCCGATAGAGCGTGTTCAGTGCGCGGCCGATGCGGGCACCGATGCCGCTGCCGCCTTCGTGGTGAAGCGGGGCAACCGACAGCATGCGCGAGGCAAGCATCGGACAAAGGGTTAACGCCACGACGGCGGACAGAAGCACCGATATGGCGAGAACGAAGCCGAATTCGCGGAACAGGCCGCCGGTCTGGCCGGGCAGGAAGGAGATCGGCACGAAGACGGCGACCAGCGTCAGCGTCGTGGCGATGACGGCGAAAAACACTTCCTGAGCGCCAAGCACGGCTGCGGCACGTGGCCCCATGCCTTCGTTGCGGCGTCGCACGATGTTTTCCAGAACGACGATGGCGTCGTCGACGACCAGGCCCGTCGCCAGCACCAGGGCCAGCAGCGTCAATATGTTGACCGAGAAGCCGGCAAGATAGATGGCGGCGATCGTCCCGATCATGGCGACCGGCATCGCAAGCCCAGGAATGAGCGTCGCGCGCCAGTCGAGGAGAAACACATAGATGACGATCAGCACGATGGAGACGGACAAGCCGAGTGCGATCTCGACCTCATGCACCGCGCCGTTGACGAAGACCGCATCGTCGCTGGTGACCTTGATCGACATGCCCTGAGGCAGATCCGCCTGCAGCGCGGCGACGGCGGCCCTGACGCCGGTCGAAATATCCAGCGTGTTCGATTCCGCCTGGCGGATGATGCCGAGACCGATGCCGGTCTTGCCGTTCGAACGCAATGTGGTCTGACCGATGTCGGGGCCGAGCGTGACGGCGGCGACGTCGCGGATGCGGGTCGTGCCGCCGATGATGATGTTTTCGAACTCCTCCGGCGTGGTCACGTCCGCCGTCGGACGCACGATCAGGTCCTGGTTGGTCGTGGTGATCGAGCCGGCAGGCGAATCGAAAGCGACCGAGGCCAGCGCTGTCCTCAGGTCGGCGACGGTGAAGCCCAGGCCGGCGAGCTTGTTCTGATCGACATCGATGCGAAATATCTTGTCGCGGTCGCCATAGACCTGGACGTCGGCTACGCCAGGCACGGCGGCAAGCTCGTCCTCGATCTGGTCCTGGACCAGCACCGTCATGTCCTGCACCGACATGGTGTCGGAGGTGACAGCCAGCCGCATCACCGGCTCGGAATTGGCATCGGCCTTGACGATGCGAGGCGCATCCGCCGTATCCGGCATCTGGTCGGCGACGCGGCCGACGCCATCGCGCACATCGGAGGCGGCGACGTCGAGGTCGACGCCGTCGTTGAATTCGATGGTGACGCGGCTTGTGCCGAAGGACGAGGTGGACGAGATCGACTTCACACCAGAGACGCGGGCGACCGCGCCCTCAATCACGTCGGTCAATTCGCGGTCGACGGTCTCGGCTGCAGCGCCTTCAAAGGTCGTGTTGACGGTGACGACGGCGCGATCGACATCCGGCAGTTCGCGGATTTCGACACCGTAAAAGGCAGCAAGGCCGGCGACCGCGATCAGCGTGTTCAAAACGAAGGCCATCACCGGCCTGCGAATGAACAGCGCGGTGAAGCCTGTGTCGCTGGCTGCGTTGTTGGTTGCGGTCATCAGCCGTCGGCGTCCGCGGCGCGCAGTTGTTCGCCGGCGATGCGGACCTCGCCGCCTTCGCTGACGCTCTGGGTGCCCTCGGTCACCACCATGTCGCCGCTGACGATCGGGGCATCGATCAGCACGGTCTCGGTGTTGCGCTGGATGATGCGCACCGCAACCCGCTTGGCCTTGCCGTCCACGATGGTCCAGATATAGGCGCCGTCCGAACCCCATTGTATCGCCAGCGGACTGACCGCAGGATAGCTGTCGCCGGGGAACTTCATGGTGATCTGGAAGGACAGGCCGGCACGCAGCGAATCGGCCGGATTGGCGATCTTTGCCTTGACCAGAAGGGTACGACTGGCTTCATCGATGTGGTTGTCGATGGCGGAGACCGTGCCGGTATAGGCTTTGTTTGGGTTGGCGATTGGCGTCGCCGACAATTGCGCGCCGACTTTGACGACGGCGGCGAAGCGCTCCGGCACCCAGAATTCGACCAGTATGCTGGAGCGGTCATCAAGGGTGGCGACCGCCGACTGGCTGGTCACATAGTTGCCGGCTGATATCGGCAGGATGCCGACGACGCCGGCGATCGGCGCGACGATCGAGCGGCGCTGCAAGGCCAGTTCCGCATCGCGAAGCGCCAGCTTGGCATTGGCCAGCACCACCTCGGCATCGGCAACGGAGACCGCCGTCGCAGCGTTGGAAGCCCGCAACGATTTGACCCGGTCGAGCTTGGCCTGCGCGTCCTGCAAGGCAACCTTTGCGCGGTCCTGTGCAATCACCTCGGTGTCGGAATCGAGGGTGGCAATGATCTGTCCTTTTTCGACATGGGCGCCGGACTCGACCAGAAATTCGACCAGGCGGCCTGAACTGTAGGGATTGACCGTCACCGAGGCGTAGGCTCGGCCGGTGCCGATTGCCCGCAGGCGATCATTGATGACGGCCGTGGCCGCCGGCAATGCGACGATAGTCGCCAGTTGGCCGGCGTCGCTGCGGCGGCCCGCTTGCCCGGCGTTGTCGACGGCGCTCGTCGCTGTCGGAGGCGTCGCGGCATCAGCCCATTCGATGCCCCAGCGCGCCAGCACATCCGGCGCGCCTGGAAAAAAGCGAACCCAGGCGGCCGCGGCCGCGACGAGGATCACAAGTGAAAAAACGATCTGTTTCCAGGCGGCCATCGGCACTCCGGTTGGCAAGATCCCGTCTACGCTTCCCAAGCTGAAGTAGACGCGACAGCACCCTCCGACACAGGGGATGGCCCGTCGATATCAAAGCTTTATGGCAATTCTCCCGCTCGCTTGCACATTAAATCGGTGTAACGTTGATAGGGCCTACGCTTGAGTCAAACTGGCTCAGCCGGCTGAGCCAATGGGGTAGTGGTCAGTTTGAAACAATCGTTGCGGTGGAAGAAGCGCATGGTAGGCAGGACCGACTTCAGATGTGACTCGCTTTGCTGTCAATCCTCTTCAAATCGAGCCGCGGAATGAGAAAGTCCAAAAATGCTTTAACTTTGGGGGGCTGAACGCCGCCTCCAGGCCGGATCGCATAGAGGGTTGGTTCGGGCCCTGCCCACTCGGGTAGGACACGAACCAGTCTCCCAGCGGCAACGTCCGACTTGACGCGCACATGGTTGGTCATGAACAGACCAACTCCCTCCAGCAGGAACCCGTGAAGAGCCTCTGGATCGCTGGCAACGGCCACTGCTCGTACTTTGAACTGGGACCGCTCGCCGCCGCTCGATAGGGGCCATTCTACTGCCGGACGATTGAAATAGAACTCTGTCAACAGACAGGCATGTTCCATCAGCTCCGATGGATGCTGTGGCGTCCCCGCACGTTCCAGGTAGGTCGGGGCCCCATAGATACCCATCGGCAATGCGCCGAGCCGCCGAGCCGTGAGCGTGGAATCGGGCAGGGTGCCTTCCTGGAGCCGGAAAGCTATGTCTATGTCCTTGGCGACAAGGTCGACGACCTCGTGCCCAAGAAGCAAATGCGGGAACACCTCTGGATAGAAGCGGCGAAACTCGGTGAGCAGCGGAGCGAGGACGCGAGTTGCCAGCCAGTACGAGGCGGCAATCCGAAGCCATCCGCGCGGATGTTGCTGCAACTCCGCCACTGCGTTCTCCGCATCCTCCAGATTCTTCACCACTCGTTCGCAGTGCTGGAAATATACCGCTCCCGCTTCAGTCAGCTTCAGGCTGCGGGTTGTCCGATTCAGCAGTTGTGTCCGCAGTCTGGATTCCAGCTCCTGCACCTTCCGGCTGACCCGTGTCTTCGGCACCTTGAGCACGTGCGCTGCCGCTGTGAAGCTCCCTTCCTGCACCACCTTTACGAAAGCGACCGTATCGCTGAAGTCGGGCAGCATATGAGTCCTCCAGCAAGTTCGGATTGTCTCTCATTTTGAGACATTGATGTCCGAATCCGCTCGGTAATCAAGTCAGGTCCGTCAGGGTAGATCATGATTGTCCTATCAACAGCAAAACCAACTGGAGAACTGCCATGATCAAATCCCTAGCGATCGCCGTCGGTGCGCTGACGCTTTCGGTAACTGCTGCCGACGCACAAAGCGCGCCGCTCCGCAACGTCGTTCTCGTCCACGGCGCCTTTGCCGACGGAGCTGGATGGCGAGGCGTCTACGACCAACTAACAAGTCGTGGCTACAAAGTCTCGATCGTCCAGAATCCGCTCACGTCGTTCGAAGACGATGTCGCCGCAACGCGTCGCGTGCTCGCCCGGCAGGATGGGCCAGCCATCCTCGTCGGTCATTCCTACGGTGGCACGGTAATTACAGAAGCCGGCAACGCTGCCAATGTTGCGGGCCTCGTCTATGTCGCTGCCTTCGCTCCAGATGTCGGTCAATCCACGCTGGACCAATATGCCGAAATTCCTCCGCCGCCGAACTTTCAGCCTGACGTGCAGCCCGATGGCTTCGCGTTCCTGAAGATTGAGACGTTTAAGGCCGGCTTTGCTGGGGATACCAAGGATGCCGATGCCGCATTCCTGCGCGACTCCCAAGTGCCGATCGCTATGAAGGCGCTTGAGGCCAAGGTGACGACGGCGGCGTGGAAGACCAAGCCAAGCTGGTACGTTGTCGCGACTGAGGACGGCGCTATTGCGCCCGAACTGCTTCGGAGCACCGCCGATCGTATCGGGGCGGTCACCACCGAGGTCAAAGGCAGCCATGTGGTATTCCTTACCCAGCCACAGGCCGTAGCCGACGTCATCGAACAGGCTGCCAAGGGTGTGGTGCCGGGCGATACCGCGGCGGCACCGAACTGACATCGCCCCAACGTAGCTCTGAGCCACGGCCAAGAGCGCAAGTGGGAAACGTGCAAAGATACTGGAGCAGCCGGGAGCGTCATCGACGTCCCCGGCATTATGACAGGAAGGCCTGATTTACGGCTCGGTCGAGCCGTCGCTTTGAGACGCGACAGCGCTAATGCGCCGCTGAACTCAGTTTGACCACGCAGCCGGGCAGAGCGCTTTACGTCGCGTGTGCGCCGCCGGGTACGACGACACCGGACATCGCGATTCCGGCGGTTGCCGGATCTTCCTTCAGCACCGCGTCCGCGAGCGAGACCACGCCCACCAGGCGCTTGTCGCGATTGAGGACAGGCAACCGCCTGACCTGGATGTCACCCATATTCTGGGCGACGTGCTCGATATCTTCGTCCTCGAAGCAGTATTTGACATCCTTGGTCATCACGTCGCGGACCGTGGCATTGCCGTCCTTGCCCTCGGCGACCGCACGCACGACGATGTCACGATCGGTGATCGTTCCGACGAGTCGGTCGTTTTCTCCGACTGGCAGGAATCCGACATCGTCAACCGCCATGCGTTTCGCGATTTTCTGCAACGACTCGCCAGGACTGGCGAGATGAACGTTGGGGGTCATTATCTCAGCGACTTTCATGGTGAATCTCCCTGTTCGCGCCCAGAACGGCATCAACGCCTGCGGTCGTCGAGCGATATTGGTCTGAAGGACTTGTTGAGGACCTCAGGCCTGTCGCGCTGCGACGCTCGCTCGGCGGCCCCGTTCTTCGCTGATGGAACTAACAGCCGGGCCGAATGGTTCCAGCCGTGGCCGCGCCGCCATAGATATCAGCCGGAACCATCGGGCTCCGGTCCCGTTTGCCGTAAATACCGCCTTGCAGACCGGACATGGGCGGCGTGACCCTTGAAGCTTCCCGTTTTGTTCCCATATAGGGTGAAAGGACGGGAGACGGTTCCTCCGCCGGGTCCCGCGCGGAGACAGAGGTAACAAATCGCACCTAAGACATGGTGTAGTGCGCCCCTGAACTGAGACGCCAAAAGCGTAACAGTTCTCCGCAAAAAAGATTGAAATCGTTGTTGACACTTTGGATGGGCGCCGACTATATACGCCTCACCAACGAGGGCGGCGCGCCGCTGGCGACGA
>NZ_JBVVQO010000028.1:0-93938 GCF_055811215.1 Mesorhizobium sp. WSM4819 | reverse complement strand
TGCGACATCGATGGCGTGAACCACCACGAAAGCGCAAATTTCAGTCCATGCCGAAGCTATCTTAGCGCATATGCCCACGAGGGGGGAGATCGGCAGCTTCGCCTGCAGCGCCTTTTCTGCAACGTTGAGGATTGGCGAAAGTGGTCGCGACGGCCGATCTCCCCCCAAGTGGGGGAGATGTCCGGCAGGACAGAGGGGGGCGCTGTCCCTCGGCGATCAAAGGTTCTGCACCGCAGCAGCGCACCAAGGTAACGGCATGGATCCCAGGGTCTGCGCCGCGTCGCTTCGCTCCTTGCTCCGCCCTGGGATGACGAAGTGGAGGGATGGTTGGGCTAATCTCCAGCGTTTGCAACCTTCCACTGGGTTTTGCCCGTGCCAATTCTGCTGAGAAACCTTCGTGACACAGTGCCACGGCTGTGCCAAACAGGGCCAACTGTGCCAGCGAGCGTGGAGAAACTGGTAAACTCAGCAGACTTAAAATCTGCCGCCACTACAATGGCTTACGGGTTCGATCCCCGTCGCTCGCACCACCTCACCTCGGACTTAAAATCCCTCGATCTCTGTTCGGGGTTCGATTCCCGTCGTCCGCACCAGCAACGCCGGCGCCACCGCGCTGGCGCATGCAGGTTCCGGCTTGGATCACACCCGGATCGGGTTCAGCTTCAGATGCTGGATCAGGATGATGGTCTTGGCGTCGATGATGCTGCCGTCGTGGATGCCGGCCAGCGCCTCGTCGAGCGGCATTTCCAAAACCTCGATGTCCTCGCCTTCGTCCGGCGCGCCGCCGCCGTCGGAGATGCGGTCGGTCGGCGAATAGCGGGCGACGAAGAACCAGAGCCGCTCGGTCACGCTGCCGGGGCTCATGAATGGCGAAAACAGCCGTTCGACGTCCTTCAGCCTATAGCCGAGTTCCTCTTCCGCCTCCTTGCGGATGCAGGTTTCGGGATCATGTTCATCGAGCAGGCCGGCGCAGGCCTCGATCAGCGGCTCGCGGTGGCCGGTGGCGTAGGCGGCGTAGCGGAACTGCCGCACGAGCAGAACCGTCGAGCGCTCCGGGTCGTAAGGCAGGATCACCGCGCCGTCGCCGCGATCGTAAGTCTGGCGGATCTGCGTCTCCCACTGCCCGTCGCGCCGGCGATAATCGAGGACGGTCTTTTTCAGGACGGCCCAGTCGTCGGAAAGGACTTCCTCCGAACGGATGCGAATGCGGTCTTCCATGGTGAACTCCGTGTTGCCGGCGAGGCGTAGCGGTGATCTGGCCTTTGCGCAATCCCGCCAGCAGCTTGGCCGACGGTGCCTGCTGCGGAACGTTTGAGGTGCCCGGCAGGGGCAGACGGGCAGCGCTTCACCGCCTCGTGTATGGCGCAGGCGCAAACCATTGCCTAAATAGCGACAGCCCTCCCCGGAGTTTCCTGATGACCCCTTCCCTTTTCCAGCCGATCACGCTTGACGGCCTCACCTTTCCCAACCGCATTGCGGTGGCGCCGATGTGCCAGTATTCCGCCGAAGACGGCTCGGCCAGCGACTGGCACCTGTATCACTGGATGAACCTGGCGATGTCCGGCGCCGGCATGGTCACCGTCGAGATGACCGACGTCGAGCGGCGCGGCCGCATCTCGCATGGTTGCCTCGGCCTTTATTCCGACGACAACGAGGCGGCCGCCCGGCGCGCGCTCGATGCGGCCAGGCGCGTTGCCGCGCCCGGCACCAGGTTCGGCACGCAGCTTGCCCATGCCGGCCGCAAGGCCTCCAACCAAAAACCTTGGGAAGGCGGCGGGCCGCTGAACGCCGATCAGGACCCTTGGCCGATCGTGTCGGCCTCGGCAATCGCCTACGACACCGGCTGGCAGGTGCCGCGGGCGCTGGAGGACGAGGAGATCCTGCAGATCATCGAACGCTTCGCCGAGGCTGCAAGGCGGGCCGAACGTGCCGGCTTCGACTTCATTGAATTGCACGCCGCGCACGGCTATCTGATCTTCCAGTTCCTGTCGCCGCTTTCCAACCAGCGCACCGACCGCTGGGGCGGCTCGCTGGAAAACCGCATGCGTTTTGTCGTCGAGATCGCCAAGGCGGTGAGAAAGGCAGTGCCTGGGCTGATGCTCGGGGCGCGTCTGTCGGTCAAGGAATGGGTCGATGGCGGCTTCGATGTCGCCGACGCAATCGAAGTGGCCAAGGCGCTGAAATCGGCTGATGTCGCCTATCTCTGCTGCTCGAGCGGCGGCAATTCGCCCCTGCAGAAGCTGCCGGCAGGTCGCGGCTACCAGGTGCATCTGGCGGAAGCCGTTCGCAACGGCGCCGACATCCCGACACGGGCCGTCGGCCTGATCGACGATCCAAAGCAGGCCGAGGCGATCGTTGCCGAGGGCCGTGCCGACATGGTTGCCCTGGCCCGCGCCTTCCTCGCCGATCCGCGCTGGGCGTGGCGCGCCGCGGCCACCTTCGGCGAAAAAATCCAGCCGGCGCCGCAGCTTGCCCGCTCGGTGACGACGATGCAGCACTGGATGAAGGCGGCCGGCTGACCGGCCCGATTGCAGGGCTGCCGCCGCAACGGCCGCTACCCCCGAGACATTACGCACGCCGGGGGCGTGCAACCAAATCGGCGGCTCCGCGTTGCCGGCGATGATGGACAGCAAGCCTTTTGAAAAGCCGGTCGTGGTCGAACTTGGCCATGTCGGCAAATACCGTGAGATCCGCAGCACCCAGGAAGCTGCGGAGTGCCTGATGACCGTCTGGCCGCTCAATCGCGGCCCGCGGCATCGCGATGCTCTCGACACTTGCCTAAAAGTGCTGGAAGGTTATCGTTCGACAGCGGATGCGCGCCGGGCATTGGTCGAGGCCGCCAAGGAATCGGACGTGCTGGTTCCCGACGAGAGATTGCCCGAAGGCAAACTGCCTCAAGGCAAACTGCATTGAGCAAACCGAGCTTTTTCCACTGGAGGATTTCATGGCAAAGCTGACCTACAAGATCGTCGAGCATGACGGGGGCTGGGCCTATAAGGTCGGCGAGACATTTTCGGAGACATTCCCTACGCACGAAGATGCGCTGCGCGCCGCCGAGATCGCTTCGGCCGAACAGCAGGTCGCCGGCACCACCGACGGCATCCAGTACGAGGACGCCGAAGGCAAATGGCACGACGAACTCGCCGACGGCCGCGACCGGCCCCAAACCGAAGTTTCCGATTAGGCTGGTGTCGTAGCTGATGGCTTCTCGCACCTCCGGTTTCAAGGGCTGGGGCTGGGCAAATCATTCTCCTGCTGCGACCCTGGATATGGCGAACTCCAATCCCATTGGGGACAAGTACGATCAGGCGCGGCGAAGAAGCGTGCTTGCCACGCAGCCGCTTTACAGGGCAGTCTGGTAGCGCTACCGTTTCATCATCGCGCGTGACCAGGGAGGAGCTTTGGGAACTGCCGCGGCCAGTCAGGAAAGCGGTTTCCTTCGAAGACGTCGCAGGAAGCATTCGGGAGGAAATCGATGGCGTCTGTCGCGATTGGCGATGTCTACAAATCATTCGGAACCGTCGAGATTCTCCACGGTGTCAGCGTCGATATAGAGGATGGCGAGTTCGTCACGCTGGTCGGGCCGTCGGGCTGCGGAAAATCGACCCTTCTCAGGATGATCGCCGGCCTGGAAAAGATTTCTCGCGGCCAGATCGCGATTGGCGAGCGCGTCGTCAACAACGTTGCGCCAAAAGAACGCGACGTCGCCATGGTGTTCCAGAACTATGCGCTCTACCCGCACATGACCGTGGCCGAGAACATGGCGTTCTCGCTGATGCTCAAGGGTGTTGCGAAAGCCGAAAGCGCTGCCAGCGTCAAGCGCGCCGCCGAAATCCTGGGGCTGGTGCCATTGCTGGAGCGCTATCCCAGGCAGCTTTCCGGCGGCCAGCGCCAGCGCGTCGCCATGGGCCGGGCGATCGTGCGCGATCCGGCGGTCTTCCTGTTCGACGAGCCGCTTTCCAATCTCGACGCCAAGCTCAGGGTGCAGATGCGCGCCGAGATCAAGGAACTGCACCAGCGCCTGAAGACCACGACGGTCTATGTCACCCACGACCAGATCGAGGCCATGACCATGGCCGACAAGATCGTCGTCATGCATGACGGCATCGTCGAGCAGATCGGGCCGCCATTGGACCTCTACGACCGGCCCAACAACCTTTTTGTCGCCAGCTTTATCGGCTCGCCCGCCATGAACATGCTGAGGGGCGAAATCACGACGGACGGCGGCTCACCGTCTTTTCGCGGCTCCGGGGGGATTTCCCTGCCGCTGGCCGCAGTGCCGTCGACCGGCAGCGGCGAGCAGGTGGTGCTGGGGATACGCCCCGAGCATCTGCGGCTATCCCAAGACGACGGCATTCCCGTCACCGTCGTGGTGGTCGAGCCGACCGGGTCGGAAGTGCAGCTCATCGGCCGGACGGCCGGCGGTGACGAGATCGTCGCAAATTTCCGCGAGCGCCATTCCTTCACGCCGGGCGAGACCGTACGGCTCACGGCCGAGCCGGGCCTTATCCATCTCTTTCATGGCGAAACCGGGCAGCGCTTCGAACTGCGCGCCCGGCAGTAGGAACCATACGGCAAGACAATAAACAGGAGGAAACGAGCATGAAATTCACCAGACGTGACGTGATCCGCACGACTGCCGGCGTGGCGGCGGGAGCCTTGGGAAGCCGCTTCGTCGGCTCTTCCGCCTTTGCCCAGGAGGGGTTGACGTACAAGCCCGAAGACGGCGCAAAGCTGCGCATGCTGCGCTGGTCGCCATTCGTTCAGGGCGATGAAGACCAATGGCTGGCCAACACCAAGCGGTTCACCGAGGCGACCGGCGTCGAGGTCCGCGTCGACAAGGAAAGCTGGGAGGACATTCGCCCCAAGGCGGCGGTTGCCGCCAATGTCGGCTCCGGTCCAGATCTGATGCTGGTCTGGTTCGACGACCCGCACCAGTACCCCGACAAGCTGCACGACGTGTCGGAACTGGGTGAGTATCTCGGCACGAAATACGGCGGCTGGCACGACGGACCAAAGCAATATGCGACGCGGGAGGGAAAATTCCTCGGCCTGCCCCTGGCCACCATCGGCAATGCCATCGTCTATCGGGAAAGCTGGGTGAAGGAGGCTGGCTTCTCGGAGTTTCCGAAGGACACCGCAGGCCTGCTCGAGCTTTGCAAGGCCTTGCAGGCAAAAGGACACCCGGCCGGCTTCACGCACGGCCATGGCGTCGGCGACGGCAACAACTACGCTCACTGGCTGCTGTGGAGCCACGGCGGCCAAATGGTCGACGAGAGCGGAAAGGTGACGATCAACAGCCCCGAGACGCTCAAGGCGATCGAATACGCGCAGGAACTCTACAAGACCTTCATTCCCGGCACCGAAAGCTGGCTCGACGTGAACAACAACCGAGCCTTCCTGGCCGGCGAGCTCAGCGTCATCGCCAACGGCATTTCGGCCTACAACACGGCCAAGATCAACAAGGACAATGATCCGAAACTGGCGGAAATCGCCAAGGACATCCGCACGACCAACCTGCCGATCGGTCCTGTCGGGAAATCGGTCGAGCTGTTCCAGGTGACCACGGCGGTGATCTTCGACTACACACCCTACCCCAATGCGGCCAAAGCCTATCTGCAGTTCATGTTCGAGGAACAGCAAATGGCGGAGTGGATCACCTCCTCCGCCGGCTATTGCTGCCAGACACTCAAAGCCTTCGACAACAATCCGGTGTGGACGGCCGACCCGAACAATGCCGCTTACGCCAAGGCCTCGGCGACGCTGCGTCCCAACGGTTATGCCGGGCCGCTCGGCTACGCTTCGGCGGCGACCATGGCCGACTATGTGCTGGTCGACATGTTCGCCAAGGCGGTGACCGGCCAGGCGACGCCGCAGGAGGCGATGGAAGAGGCGGAGAAACGCGCCAACCGCTACTATCGCGTTTGATCGCAGCGCAGCCGGGCAGCCGCGACCGCGCTGCCCGGTCTGTTTCCCAGAATCGTGTGGCGGCCACTCAGGCCACCATGTCAGCAGACCTTATGAGGAGCCGTCCCATGGCCGTGTCGTCCGCTGCCGTTCAGCCGCGTCCGTCGATCCTGTCGCGGAGCCTGTCGCTCCTGGCCGACAGCAGGAATGCGCTTGGCTTCGGCTTCATGCTGCCGGCGGCAGCGCTGCTGCTGGTCTTCCTGACCTATCCGCTCGGGCTCGGCATCTGGCTCGGCTTCACCGATGCCCGCATCGGCCGCCCCGGCATCTTCATAGGCATCGAAAACTACCAATATCTATCGGATGACGCCGTCTTCTGGCTCTCCGTCTTCAACACCTTGCTCTACACTATAAGTGCCTCGATCCTGAAGTTCGCGCTCGGCCTCTGGCTGGCGCTTATCCTCAATCAGAACCTTCCCTTCAAATCTTTCTTCCGCGCGATCGTGCTGCTGCCGTGGGTGGTGCCGACGGTGCTGTCGGCAATCGCCTTCTGGTGGATCTACGATTCGCAGTTCTCGATCCTGTCCTGGGCGCTTATGGAAATGGGGCTGATCGATCATCGCATCAATTTCCTCGGCGATCCTGTGAACGCGCGCGCTTCGGTCATCGCCGCCAATATCTGGCGCGGCATTCCGTTCGTGGCGATCACGCTGCTGGCCGGCTTGCAGACTATACCGCAGTCGCTCTACGAGGCCGCCACGCTTGACGGTGCCAGCCGCTGGCAATTGTTCCGTTTTGTGACGCTGCCGCTGCTGACGCCGATCATCGCCATCACCATGACGTTCTCGGTGCTGTTCACCTTCACCGATTTCCAGCTGATCTACGTGCTGACCCGCGGCGGACCGGTCAATGCCACCCATCTGATGGCGACATTGTCGTTCCAGCGCGGCATTTCGGGAGGCCAGCTTGGCGAGGGCGCCGCCATCGCGGTCGCCATGATCCCGTTCCTGCTTGCGGCGATCCTGTTCAGCTATTTCGGCCTGCAACGCCGCAAATGGCAGCAGGGCGGAGGAGACTGACATGGCAGAGATCAAGACGGCTGAGAGCAAGACGGCTGAGAGCAAGAGCGCCGCGATCAAGAAAACCAAACGGCAGGAACTCGACGAAGGCGGCATGGGCTACCTTCAGAGCCTGCCGCGGCGCGTGGTGACGGTCTATCTGCCGTTGCTGGTGTTCGTCATCGTGCTGTTGTTCCCGTTCTACTGGATGACGATCACGGCGATCAAGCCCAACCTCGAGATGACCGACTACGCCAATTTCAATCCATTATGGGTCGTGCATCCGACCTTCGAGCACATCCGCTATCTCTTGTTCGACACGTCCTATCCGGGCTGGCTGCTCAACACGATCATCATCTCCACCGCCGCCACGTTCCTGTCGCTGCTGGCTGCGGTGTTCGCGGCCTATGCGATCGAACGGCTGCGGTTTTCGGGGGCGCGGCAGGTCGGGCTGGCGATCTTCCTCGCCTATCTCGTGCCGCCGTCGATCCTGTTCATCCCGCTGTCGGTGATGGTGTTCAACCTTGGGCTTTACGACACCCCGTTCGCGCTCATCCTCACCTACCCGACCTTCCTGGTGCCTTTCTGCACCTGGCTGCTGATGGGTTACTTCCGTTCGATCCCGTTCGAACTGGAGGAATGCGCGCTCATCGACGGGGCGAGCCGCTGGCAGATCCTCATGAAGATCGTGCTGCCGCTGTCGGTGCCCGGCCTGATTTCCGCCGGTATCTTCGCATTCACCCTGTCATGGAACGAATTCATCTATGCGCTGACGTTCATCCAGTCGTCCGAAAACAAGACGGTGCCGGTCGGGGTGCTGACGGAGCTTGTCCGCTCCGACGTCTACGAGTGGGGAGCGCTGATGGCCGGAGCCCTGATCGGCTCGCTGCCGGTGGTGGTGCTTTATTCGTTCTTCGTCGAGCACTACGTTTCCTCGATGACCGGAGCGGTGAAGGAATAGCGGCTGCCGCAGTCGGCGCTCGACCGGCCAATTGTCGAAGTCGGCGCCGCCCCTCATTGCCCTGCCGGGCATTTCTCCCCGTATAGTGACGGGGAGAAAGACGCCTTCGCAAAGGATTCCGCCAATCTCCAGCGTTGCAGAATAGGTGCCGAGGCCGCGGCCAGGGCCGGCAGGCGGATGAGGGGCGGCGCCAACCAATGCGATTGCTCTGCTGCAGCAGCGTTATCAATACGGGCATTGCCGCCAACCATCCGCCGCGTTATCTCAGGCGACCCTGTCTGCTCAGGCGACCTTGTCTGCCCAGGCGACCCTGTCTGCCTCGGGCGACCTGCCTGCCTAACGCGACCTTATGCCGGAGCCTGCCAATGCCCGAAATCGTCACCGCCGCCATGCTCGTCATCGGCGACGAGATTCTGTCCGGCCGCACCAAGGACAAGAATATCGGCCACCTCGCCGACATCATGACGACGATCGGCATCGACCTGAAGGAGGTGCGCATCGTGGCCGACGAGGAAGACGAGATCGTCGCCGCAGTGAACGCCCTGCGTGCCCGCTTCACCTATGTCTTCACCACCGGCGGCATCGGCCCGACGCATGACGACATCACCGCGGATGCCATTGCCAAGGCGTTCGGCGTGCCCTGCGACTACGACGCCAAAGCCTATGCCATGCTGGAAGCGAGCTACGCGGCGCGCGGCATCGAATACACCGAGGCGCGCAAGCGCATGGCGCGGATGCCGCGCGGTGCCGACCATATCGACAATCCGGTGTCGATCGCGCCGGGCTTTCGCATCGGCAACGTCCATGTCATGGCCGGTGTGCCGGCGATATTTCAGGCGATGCTCGACAATGTCGTGCCGACGCTGAAGGCCGGCACCAAAATGCTGTCGGCCACGGTGCACTGTCCGTTCGGCGAAGGCCTGGTCGGCGGACCGCTGGGGGACATCCAGAGGGCGCATCCGGAAACAATCATCGGCTCCTACCCGAAATACAGCGACGGCAAGTTCTGGACCGAACTGGTCGTCCGTGCCCGCAGCCAGCAGGCGCTGGACGCCGCCCACGCCGATGTCGAAGCGATGGTCGCAAGGCTCGCCAGCGCGGCCAGCTGATCTAAAGCGCGTCGCGTCTGTTATCCAAAACCGCCACCCTCGTGCCCGATTGTATGCTTTTGGGCGACATGCATTAGCCGGAACCAAGGATGGTGCTGTGACGTTTCATGCGGGCGAGTTTCGCTCGCCGCAAATTGAGGGGTTGCCATGCGATTCAAGACCATCGTCGCCATACTGCAGAACGAACAGGATGCGGAGCGCGTGCTCGAATGCGCCATTCCGCTTGCCGACAAGTTCGAGAGCCATCTCATCGGCATTCATGCCGAAGCGCTTCCCGTCCCCTACACCTCGGCCACCGGCTTTCCCGACACCGAGTTCCTGCAGGTTTCGGCCGACATGAACAAGGAGCGCGCTGAAAAATTGCGGGCGGTTTTCCTCCGGCATGTCGAGGAGTCCGGCCTGTCCTTCGAGTGGCGCAGCCTTGAGAGCTTTTCCGGAGACAGCGCGCTGACCGGCATCCCAACCGTTCGCACCGCGGACCTGATCATCGCCGCGCAGCGCGAGACGGGCGGCGATCCGAGCGCCGACGTCGACACGCTGGTCTACGACGCCGGCCGGCCGGTGCTGGTCGTGCCGCACTCAGGCCCGCTCGTCACCAGCTTCAAGCATGTGCTGCTCGCCTGGAACGGCAGCAAGGAGGCGGCGCGCGCCGCCTTCGACGCCCTGCCCTTCATCATCGAGGCCGAGAAAACCGATATTGTCGTCATCGACCCGCCGGATACGCTCGACGAGGCCCCGGAGGCGGCCGGCGCCGAAATCGCCGCCGCCCTGTCCAGGCATGGCGCCACGGTCAGCGTCTCGGTGCTGCAATCGGCCGGCCACTCGGTCGACGAGGTGATCCAGACCAGGGTTGCCGAAACCGGCGCCGACCTGCTCGTGCTCGGCGCCTACAGCCATTCCTGGCTGCGCCAACTGCTGTTCGGCGGCGTCACCCGCACGGTGCTGCGCACCCTGCCGGTGGCAGCTTTCCTGTCGCGGTAGGTCCGCAAAGGATTGCTTGCAGGGGCAATCCTCAGTGTTGCGCCGCCCCTCATTGCCCTGCCGGGCATTTCTCCCCGTATAGTGACGGGGAGAAAGACGCCTTCGCAAGGGATTTCGCCAATCTCCAGCGTTAGCAGAATGGGTGCCAAGGTTGCGGCCAGCTTCTTCTCCCCGTTAACGGGGAGAAATGCCCGGCAGGGCAATGAGGGGCGGCGCCAACATCCAGGATTGGTCACACCAACATGAGCCGAAGCCCCTCGTTTGTCTGAAGCGCCCGCCGCGCCCCTTGCCAAAGCCAAGGCTTTCCAGTTATTTCCGCGCGCATTCCTTCAGGTGTCTGCGTGCATTTTCGCGCGCAGCGGAGTGCGCGAAAAATGTCCCTTCCCGAAAAGGCCTTTCCCGTCTCCTGGGATCAGTTCCACCGCGACGCGCGTGCGCTTGCCTGGCGCCTTGCCGGCGCCAACAAAGGCCAATGGAAGGCGATCGTCTGCATCACCCGCGGCGGCCTGGTACCGGCCGCCATCATCTCGCGTGAACTCGGCATCCGGGTCATCGAGACGGTTTGCGTCGCCTCCTATCACGACTACGCCAGCCAGGGGCAGTTGCAGGTGCTGAAGGAGGTCACGCCGGCACTGCTCGCCGATGACGGCGCCGGCGTATTGATCATCGACGACCTCACCGACACCGGCAAGACCGCGGGCATCGTCCGCGCCATGATGCCGAAGGCGCATTTCGCCACCGTCTACGCCAAGCCGAAAGGCAGGCCGCTGGTCGACACCTTCGTCACCGAGGTCAGCCAGGACACCTGGATCTATTTTCCGTGGGACATGGGCTTCACCTACCAGAAGCCGATCGCCGACGACCACGCCGGCTGATTCGCGGCAACTGCTTTTCTTCCGAAACATGCCGGCGCGGACCGCTTGCCGGCGCACTTCTTGAAAGAGTGCCGCGGCGCACGATATTCCTGAATCGACGTCTCGTGTGTGGTTAACTCGTGCGTATGAGGTTTTTTACTTTTATTGCTTATGATTAGCCGTAAGATTCACGAGACGACAAGTGATTCTGGAGGCTGGGGCAAGCTTCTACGATGTTGACGAGGCCAGTAACGCACAACCATTTGGCCGAAAGGGTCCAGCGGCTCTTCGGCGCAGCGCCGTGCCGCCTGCAGGTTGCAGCATTGCCCTGGCGCGACACCGGCCATGGCGTCGAGATCATGCTGATCACCAGCCGCGATACCGGTCGCTGGGTGCTTCCCAAGGGCTGGCCTGAGGCCAAGGAACTGCTTTGCGAAGCGGCGGCGCGCGAGGCCGGCGAGGAAGCCGGCCTGCGCGGCACGGTCTCCCACCACGAAGCCGGCCGCTACTTCTATGCCAAGGCATTGGCTTCCGGCGAGGAAGTGCCTTGTGAAGTCCTGGTGTTTCCGCTGCGGGTCGACAAGATCGCCGACCGGTGGAAGGAAAAGCGGTCGCGCATCCGAAAATGGGTCAGCCCCGCCGAGGCTGTGCGCATGGTCAACGAGCCGGACCTTGGCCAGATCATCGCCTATTTCTGTGCCGACCCGCACCAGTTCTCCTGAGCAAGCATAGCGGCCAAAGCCGCGCACCTGCCGCGCATCACCGGCGATGTTCTTGGCAAAGCGAATCGATTTGGCCACTCCAGCTTTGGGCATGCGCTGTCGGGCTGGCGGCCTGCACGTGGTAAGAATCGAAAATCCTGCGGCCACTTCTATCCCCGTTATCCACATATGTGACACACAAGATGTTGGGGTCACAAAAGCTACGCAAACGAATCCTTGACGGCGCAAAACGAGTCGCCTTTTATAGGTCATGCGCTCCTGTTGAGAGCGCGACCGGAAAGTTTTGAGCCCGGTCTTTTTTCCCGGATTATGTGCGTTTGGCCGCATTTCCGCCCTGGCTACGGGGCCGGCGGAAGCGTCGGGATTTTGGGGTTTTTTGGGGACGAAAGGGAAAAATGTCGGACTGGAATAAATTGTCTGTTAATACTATATTTAGTGTTTGCAGGTAGGTTCGACGCTAGATAATGTGAAATTCCCTCGATTGAGGGAGTCGCAAAAAAGTTTCAGTCTTGAGGGACCCGCAGGGTCCGTCGGCGCGTTGGACGGCTACTTCGCAAGGAGTTCGACCAGCAGGGCGGGCGGAGCCTCGTAAAAAGGAGCCGGCCGTTTTCGAACGCCGGCAGACGGCGGACATGCGCGTTTCGCGATGGGGGCAGAAATCCCCTGGGAAAGGCGCTATATCTAGACACAAAGGGATAGGACCAATGCGCATCGAGCGTCGTTTCACCAAGCAAGGGCTAGCAGGTCAAGAACGGGCGGCTTATGCGGAGATCGAATTCCGCAAGGCGCTTTCGGAGATCAAGAATCCGGATGGCTCGGTGGTGTTCCGCTTGGACAATATCGATGTGCCGGCGCAGTTCAGCCAGGTTGCCGCCGACATCCTGGCGCAGAAATATTTCCGCAAGGCCGGCGTTCCGGCACGGCTGAAAAAGGTCGAGGAGAACGACGTTCCCTCCTTCCTGTGGCGCTCCGTCGCCGACGAGGCCGAGCTGGCAAAGCTGCCGGAGGCCGAGCGCTACGGCTCCGAGATCGACGCCCGCCAGGTTTTCGACCGGCTCGCCGGCACCTGGACCTATTGGGGCTGGAAGGGCGGCTACTTCAAGTCGGAGGAAGACGCGCGCGCCTTCCGCGACGAGCTCGCCTATATGCTGGCCACCCAGCGCGTTGCGCCGAACTCGCCGCAATGGTTCAACACCGGCCTGCACTGGGCCTACGGCATCGACGGCCCGAGCCAAGGCCACTTCTATGTCGACCCGTTCACCGGCAAGCTGACCAAGTCGAAGTCTTCCTACGAGCATCCGCAGCCGCATGCCTGCTTCATCCAGGGCGTGCAGGACGATCTCGTCAACGAAGGCGGCATCATGGATTTGTGGGTGCGTGAAGCGCGCCTGTTCAAATACGGCTCCGGCACCGGCTCCAACTTCTCGTTCCTGCGCGGCGAAGGCGAAAAACTGTCCGGCGGCGGCCGCTCGTCCGGCCTGATGAGCTTCCTCAAGATCGGCGACCGCGCGGCGGGCGCCATCAAGTCGGGCGGCACGACGCGCCGCGCTGCAAAGATGGTCATCGTCGACGCCGACCATCCCGATATCGAGGAATTCATCGACTGGAAGGTCAATGAAGAGCAGAAGGTCGCCTCGCTGGTCACCGGCTCGAAGATCGTCAAGAAGCACCTCGAAGCGATCATGAAGGCCTGCATCAACTGCGAAGGCCAGGACGACGATTGCTTCGACCCGGCGATCAACACCGCGCTGAAGCGTGAGATCAAGGCAGCCAAGAAGGACGGGGTGCCGGAGAACTACATCTACCGCGTCATCCAGTTCGCCAGGCAGGGCTACACCTCGATGTCGTTCAAGACCTACGACACCGACTGGGATTCGGACGCCTACCTCACGGTTTCGGGCCAGAACTCCAACAATTCGGTCTCGCTGAAGGACGATTTCCTGCGCGCCGTGGAGCAGGACGGCGACTGGCACCTCACCGCCCGCAAGGACGGCAAGGTGCTGAAGACGCTGAAGGCCAGGGATCTGTGGGAAAAGATCGGCTATGCCGCCTGGGCGTCGGCCGACCCGGGCCTGCACTTCAACACGACGATGAACGACTGGCACACCTGCGCCGCGGCCGGTGCGATCCGGGCGTCCAACCCGTGCTCGGAATACATGTTCCTCGACGACACCGCCTGCAACCTGGCCTCGATCAACCTGCTGCCCTATCGCAACGCCGACGGCACCATCGACATATCAGCCTACGAGCACACGGTTCGGCTGTGGACCATGGTGCTGGAAATTTCCGTCATGATGGCGCAGTTCCCGTCGAAGGAGATCGCCAAGCTCTCCTACGAATACCGCACGCTCGGCCTCGGCTACGCCAATATTGGCGGCCTGCTGATGACATCAGGCATTCCCTATGATTCCGACGAGGGCCGCGCCATCTGTGCAGCACTCACCGCAATCATGACCGGCACCGCCTATGCCACCTCGGCCGAAATGGCCGCCGAGCTCGGCGCCTTTCCCGACTACGACCGCAATGCCCAGAACATGCTGCGTGTCATGCGCAATCACCGCCGTGCTGCCTATGGCGACAGGGACGGCTACGAGAAACTCGCCGTCAACCCGGTGCCGCTGGTCGCCTCCGACCTGAAGCAGCCGGAGCTTGCCGCCCATGCCAGGGCTGCCTGGGACCGCGCCATCGAGCTCGGCGAGGAGCATGGCTACCGCAATGCGCAGGCGACCGTGATCGCGCCGACCGGCACGATCGGCCTGGTCATGGATTGCGACACCACCGGCATCGAGCCCGACTTCGCGCTGGTGAAATTCAAGAAGCTGGCCGGCGGCGGCTATTTCAAGATCATCAACCGCGCCGTCCCGGAAGCGCTGCGCACGCTCGGCTATTCGGAAAGCCAGATCGCCGAGATCGAGGCCTATGCGGTCGGCCACGGCAACCTCAACCAGGCGCCTGCCATCAACCCCGGCTCGCTTAGGGCAAAGGGCTTTACCGACGACAAGATCGCAGCGCTCAATGCAGCGTTGAAGTCGGCCTTCGACATCAAGTTCGTCTTCAACCAGTGGACGCTGGGTGCCGACTGGGTGAAGGAGACGTTTGGCTTCACCGACGAGCAGCTCAACGATTTCTCGTTCGAGATGCTGCCGGCGCTCGGCTTCTCGAAGAAGGACATCGAGGCCGCCAACATCCATGTCTGCGGTGCGATGACCCTCGAGGGAGCACCATTTCTGAAAGACCAGCATCTGCCCGTGTTCGACTGCGCCAGCCCGTGCGGCAAGATCGGCAAGCGCTCACTGTCGATCAACAGCCACATCCAGATGATGGCGGCAGCGCAGCCCTTCATCTCCGGCGCCATTTCCAAGACCATCAACATGCCGAACGACGCGACGGTGGAAGACGCCAAGGGCGCCTACATGCTGTCATGGAAGCTGGCGCTGAAGGCCAATGCGCTCTATCGCGACGGCTCGAAACTCTCGCAGCCGCTCAACGCCTCGCTGCTTGCCGACGTCGAAGACGACGAGGACGATGCCGTCGAGCAGCTGATCGCCGCACCTGCTTCACAGCGCGCCGTGCAGGTGACCGAAAAGATCGTCGAACGCGTCGTCGAACGCCTTTATCGCGATCGCGAAAAGCTGCCGAACCGCCGCAAGGGCTATACCCAGAAAGCGGTCGTCGGCGGCCACAAGGTCTATCTGCGCACCGGCGAATTCGACGACGGTCGCCTCGGCGAGATCTTCATCGACATGCACAAGGAAGGTGCGGCCTTCCGGGCGATGATGAACAACTTCGCCATCGCCATCTCGCTCGGCCTGCAATATGGCGTGCCGCTCGAGGAATATGTCGAAGCCTTCACCTTCACCAAATTCGAGCCGGCCGGCATGGTGCAGGGCAACGACGCGATCAAGAACGCCACGTCGATCCTGGACTACGTGTTCCGCGAGCTTGCCGTGTCCTATCTTGCCCGCCACGACCTCGCCCATGTCGACCAGTCGGATTTCGACAAGACCGCGCTCGGCCGCGGCATCAACGAAGGCAAGGCAACGCCGTTCTCGAAGGGACTGACCCGCGGCGTCTCGCCGGTCAAGCTGGTGTCGGGCATGGGTGCCGACCCCAAGGGGTTCGGGGGTTCAAGTCCCTCTCCCGCTCCCACTCGCTCGGCGCCGACGGCGTTCTCAGGCTCCAATGTGCTGGCGCTGAAGCCGGCCAGCGACGAAGCGATCGCCTATAAGCGAGACTACGAGGAGCGGGCGAAGGAACTGGTCGAGGATATCGTCTACGAGGAGGCAACCGACCCGACTGGGCTGTTCACCGACGATGCCGCAAAAGAAGCGGCCGAGGCCAAGGCGCTTGCCGCTACAAGGCGTCAGCAATCCCTGATGCAGGGCTACACTGGCAACGAATGCTCCGAATGCCACAATTTCACGATGGTGCGGAACGGCACGTGCGAGAAGTGCGACACTTGTGGGGCGACGAGCGGGTGTAGCTGAGGACCTGATGCCACCTCGGCTTACGGTCCGCGAAGTCATTCGCCTGCTGGAAACCGACGGCTGGTATCTGGTTGCAACCAAAGGCAGTCATCGCCAATATAAGCATGAAATCAAAGCCGGCCGCGTCACCGTGGCCGGCAAGCCGTCTGAAGAGGTTGCACCGGGAACACTGAACAGCATCCTCAAGCAGTCCGGTTTAAAGGAGTGATGACATGCGTTACGCGGTGGTGATCGAAAAAGCCGGAAACAATTATTCCGCTTACGTGCCGGATCTACCCGGCTGCATCGCGACCGGCGCGACTGTGCCTGAGGTGGAAACCGAAATTCGCGACGCAATACGCTTTCATATCGAAGGCTTGCGTGCCGATGGGCTGGATGTGCCCAAAGGTGTCAGCCTGGCGGAATATGTAGAGGCATAAAAACCGCGCTCTCCCTTCTCCCCTTGTGGGAGAAGGTGGCCTCGCGAAGCGAGGTCGGATGAGGGGTGCTCCAGCTTGGCACTGACGGCACTCCGTCCAACACCCTCAACCGTCTCGGCGCTGCGCGCCGATCCACCTTCTCCCACAAGGTCCCATAAGGGGAGAAGGCAAGAACCACCCTCAGTTCACGGCGCTTACGTTGCCCAAGCGTAAAAACAGCGTTTCGCCGGAAGAATCGTGGACGCCGTCATTGTCGGTGGCGACGAAGATATCGCCGTTCTTGTCGATGGTGAAACCTTCCACCTTGTCGATGACATAGCCGTTGCTGGCTGATTTCAGGTCGCCGACGATGTCGCGCACCAGCGTCTTTTCGACCAACGGCAGGTCGCCACCGAGCTTGGCAGGTTTGAAGGCGTCGAGCGCCACCGAATAGATGCGCTTCACCTTGGCCAGGTCGCCGATCTGGTTGTCCCGTTCGAGGATGTAAAGCTTGCCGTCATGCGTGGTGATCTCCGACAGGCCCATCCAGCCAGCTTCGGTCGCTTCGAGCGGGTAGCGCGCCGCTGACCATTCCTTGGCCTTGGGCTTGTAGGCCAAAAGCTTGACCTGGCCCTTGGGGTCGTCGGCCCATTCGCGCTGGACAGGCATCACCAGCGTCAGGTCGTCGCCTTCGCCGATCGCGGTGATGCCTTCGAGACCGAAGCGGCTCTGGTGGGCGAGCAGTTCCATCGGGAAGCCGATTTCCTGCTTGATCTCGCCCTTGTCGTCGACGCGCAGGATGGCGTGCGGGACGAGCTTTGCCGGATCGCCTTCATTGGCCAGCCAGAAGCCGCCTTCACCGTCGGCGACAAAACCCTCGACGTCGAGCTTCTGTGCAGGATGGCCATCACGCGTGACGATGGTCTTGCCGGTGATCAGCGCCGGCGTCTGGGTGGCATCGATCTCGAAGATCGAGGGCGCGTTGGCGTAGAACGAGTCCGAGGCAGCGAACAGCTTGCCGGCAGCGTCGCCGGCGGCGAGCGCCGAAAGCGCGCCCCAGCCGAGCGGCGTCCCGTCTGCCGTGGGCTTTGCCGTGATCATCGGGTAAGCGGCGGGGCCTTCGGAGCGCTCGTAGATCATCACGTGCGAGCGGGCGAGCCCGTCCTCGACCAGGTCGGCCTCGTTGGCGGTGACCAGGAGATTGCGCGACGGGATCGCGACCAGGCCTTCGAGGCCGATGCCGGACGGCAGGATCTGCACAAACCGAGGCTCTGCACCGGTGTCCTTGTAGACGCCGACAACGGAGCCACGCTCCGAAGCGACGAAAATCAGCCTGTCCTCGCCGAACGTGCCGGTCTCGAGACCTTCCGGCTCGACGCCCTTCTTGTTGCGGTCGTCGGGATAATGGCCGGCATTGGCGACCTGGTACTCGAAGGACGAACCGGATTCGTAGAGCACCTCGCCCTTCTTGCTGAAGATCGTGAAACCGCGCGAGCCGCCCTTGTAGTCGCCTTCGTTGGCGACGGCGAGGCGGTCATTGTCGAGCCATTTCACGGCGTCGGGCTCGCGCGCGACGTTTTCGATCTTGCCATCGAAGGACAAGGCGCCGTTCTTCCTGGTGTCGATCTTGTCCAGAGTGGCCGAGCCTGCGGAGAAGTGCGTGACGATCGCGCCGGTTTCGGCGTTGACGATGGCGATGTGGTTATTTTCCTGCAGCGTGACCGCTATCTCGCCGGCCTCGTTGAAGGCGACGAATTCCGGCTCGGGATCTTCCCCAGCGACTTCGGCAATGCCCGCCAGGTTGACGGTCTTCATTGTCGCGCAATCAGGCTGGCCTTCGGCAAGCGTGAATATCCTGAGGTCGCCCGCCGGCATCTGCGGAATTTCTCCGTCGTTCAGATCCTCGTCGCGCTCGTTCTCGATGGCGATGGCCAAAAACTTGCCGTCCTTGCTGAACGCCAGCGAGTCCGGCTGGCCGCCGAGGTCGCAGGTGCTTTCGATCGCCTTGGAGGCAAGATCGATAACGCTGAGGTTGCCCGAAGGCCTGGCTTTGCTTTCCGACGTGTTGACGCCGGCCAGCACCTTGCCGCCGATGACCACAATCGAGGTCGGCTCGCCGCCGATCTTGACGATGCCGCCGGCCTTGGGCGCCTTGGGATCGGCGATGTCGATGAAGCCGACCGCACCGAGCGGGCTATCGGAATAAACCAGCGTCATGCCGTCTTCGCTCGCCGTGATGATCTCGGACGAAGTCGGCGTGGTCTTCTCGACATCCGCCGGCAGGTTTCCGGCCACCGCGAAGCTCGCGACGCGGTTGAACATCATGTCGGCATGGGCCGGCAGCGAAACCGAGGCAGCAAGCGCTGCCGTCAGGACGAAAAGCGCGGAATGGCGGGGCACGGGTGGCGTCTCCTGTTCGAATGGAAGCCACCTGATTGCGGGAGCGACATTTCAATGCGATGACGGATCGATGACACTTCCGCGACAGGCGGTCAGGTCCGTCGATATTCACCTCATGCTGGTCTGCAAATGGCGGCTTTCTGCGGCCGCCTACTCCGCCTCGGCCACCATCTGCCGCCCGCCAACCCAGTTCCGCCAGGCTCTCTCGTCGCCGTGGAACACATTGAGGTCGATGCGGCCCCTCACCCCATGCGACAGGCCGGAGCCGGAATACTGCCAGAACACCCATTTGCGGCCGGGATAGACCTTTGACGGGTGCTGTGCCACCGCGCGCAGCCAGAATGGATAATCCAGAAATGCGCCTCTGAGATTGGCGCGGTAGAAATCAGGCGCGGTGTAGATGATGGGCCGCTGGCCGTAGTGGCGCTCGAGCTTGTCCATGAAGACCTGCATCTTCTCCAGCACCTTTTGCCGCGACGGCCGCCGCTTGCAGCTGGATTCGCCGTTCCACTCGACATCGATCACCGGCGGCAAGGCGCCCTCGACCCTCGGCACGTTGCGGATGAACCAGTCGGCCTGCTCACCAGCGGTGCGGCACCAGTAGAAGAAGTGATAGGCGCCGCGCTTGAGGCCGGCGGCGTCGGCATTGCGCCAGTTCTTCCTGAACATTGGGTCGAGGTGATCGCCGCCGTCGGTCGCCTTGATGTAGGCGAAGTTCGCGCCCTGCGCGCGCAGCTTCGCCCAGTTCACGTTGCCCTGCCAGCGCGAGACGTCGACGCCGTGAACGGCGAGGTGCCTGGGCGATGCCCTGCCGAAATTGATCGGCTTGGCGTCACGGAAACGATAGCGCTGGACCGGCTCGGCGAGGATCGGTGCTGCCCGTGCCAGCCGCTTCGGCGCCACCAGGGCAATCGGCTCGACGGGTGGCTCGATGCTTTCGGCAGGCTCCGGAGTGGCCATCGCCACAGTCTGCTCCGTCGCCTCCTCCGGCGCGAAGTCGGGTTCGACATCGGCAGCGCCGACCGACGCCACCGGCGCGGGCGGCCGCACAACCGAGCTGGTGGTCTCGCTGGACGGCACTTGCAGCGCGTCGACGCCGGACGTGGACGTGCAGCCGGCAAGGCAAAGTGACGCGATCGAGAAGATGACGACGCCTGATAACCGCATCTGGACCTGTACGCAGAACACAACAGACCGATGGCAAGACAACGCCGCCGGACAAACCAGTCCGGATTACTAACAAGAAATTACCAACAAAGTTTGAATCAAATTGTTAGGGCAGAGGGGCTGGGCAAGGCGCTCGCTCTATCACCTTAGCGGTGAGAGCCTGGAAACGATGCAGGACCGAGACGGCGCGAAGGATCGCGACGCCAACAGATCGCTGCCTAGCCGCACAACCATAGATTGTGGCAGCTCTCGGCTACCATATGAGCGGGCGGGACGGAGCGGTCGGTGCCAAGGCGATCAGAGTTGGGGCGATCGGTGACGGGATTGACCGGCGCATCATCATCCCGGCGAACCTTTTCTTCGAGCAGCGAGCGAAGCTCGGCCGGCTGCACGTGGTCACGCTCCATCACCAGCTTGACCATCGGATCGCTCAAAAGCTCATCCAGGGTGTTAATTCTGTCGTTCATCTGTCGCCTCCTTCGACTGCCGACCCGCAGGCAATAGATAGGCGGCAATGATGGCTCGCCAATGACGCTTTGCCGGCTATCTCGTGTCCCGGACGAAAAAATTTGGCACGCCCTGCGCCTCAGTTGGGCGGCGGGGCGCCTTCATATTGCGGCAGTCCGTCATCGAGCTGCACCCAAGGCTGCTTCGAGGCGGTCCAGATATGCATCTGCGGCTTGAACATGGAAGGATCGTCGAGCGAGCCGGAGGTGATGCCGATGATGCCGGCGGAGTCGCGCCGGGAAAACATCGTCGTGCCGCAGCCCGGGCAGAAGCCGCGCTTGAGATCGGGCGAGGAATTCACCGTCGCCACCGGCCCGTCAATGGTCACATCGTCGATACGGAACAGCACGCGGGCGTTGAAGGCCGCGCCCAGCGCCTTCTGGCAAAGCCGGCAATGGCAGACGCGCTCGTTGATCGGCGCGGCCTCAGTGCGGTAGCGCACTGCCCCGCACAGGCAGCCACCCTGATATTTCGCCATTGCCTTAGCCCGTCTTTCTGAAGATTGGCAGGAAGGTAGCTGCCGGGATAGGAGCGTCAATTGAAAAGCTTTGATGGCGCCATCTGTTGGCGTGATGCGGCAGGCCGAATGTACGATCAGGCGCGATGCGCAACGAGCGTCGCCGGCCATCTCGCGGGAGGACGGCCGGCAGGCAGTTGTCAGGCGGTCAGTGCGTTTCTCTGACGATCTCGTCCCAGGTCTTGACCTTGGTCTCGCCATTGAGGAAGGGCAGTGCGGCGGCCACCAGTTCCGGCGCGAAAAACACGTCGTAGTGGGTGCGGTTCGGCAGGATGGCCAAGCGGTTCTGCGACAGGTTCTCGCGCATCCAGCCGGCGTCCTTCAGCCCGCCGCCGAGCATCTGATAGAACTTGATCTCATGCTCGGGCCGGTACATGTCGCTGTCGCCAAATATCAGCATGACCGGCATCTTCAGCTTCGCTACGTCGGCGGAGTAGTCGTAGTCCTTGCGCATATGGGTGCCGAGCTGGTCGAGCAGTTTTGGAAAATCCTGCGGGTGCGGCGCGACCGCGACGTAGGATTTGTACATCGGCGTGTCCTTCATCATGTCGGCCATCGCCGCGCCGACCTGCGCCTGCTGAGTACGCATGTCGGCATAGAAGCCGTCCGAGGCATAGCCGGTCGAGACCAGCACCAGCCGGCGCACTGTCTCGGGATGCTGGACGGCCATGCGGAAGGCGACGCCGCCGCCCAGCGAGTAACCCATGACGTCGACTTTGTCGTAGCCGAGCGCCTTGACGATCGCCGCCATGTCGTCGCCCATCGCCTCAAGGCTCAACGGCCGATCGCCGAGCGCGGTGCGGCCGTGACCATGCAGGTCGACGCCGATGACGGTGCGGCTTTCGGCAAGCTTCGGCAGGATCGGCGCGAACATGTCTGTGGTGCCGAGCCCACCATGCAGCAGTAGCAGCGGCTCGCCCCGGCCATAGACGGCGTAATAGTAATTCAGGCCGTTGATCGGCAGCAGGCCGGATTTCGCCGGCTTGGGCATGGCTTTCGTTTCGCTGGTCATGGACGGCTTTGCGTCCTCGGCTTTGGTGGCGCCCGGCGCGGCGAAGAGCGCCGCAGCCGAGGCGAAAATGGCGAAAAACATCGATCTGGACATGTCGGTCTCCTTGCGTCCCGCCGATATCAAAGCCGCTTGGCGACTTCTTCGAGCTGGTCGGCGCACTGGCCCCAGCCCTCGTGAAAGCCCATCTTCTCGTGCTCTTCGCGGTCAGTGACCGACCAATGCGCAACCCGGGCGATGTAGCGGGTCTTGCCCTCGCCCTCATCCTCGAAGGTCAGCACGACCGTCATGAACGGCTTTTCGGAAGGCTCCCAGGCCTTTGTATAGGCGTCGGTGAGAACGATCTTTTTGCCCGGCACGACTTCGAGGAAGACCCCGGGGTTCGGGAATTCACTGCCGTCGGGACCGGCCATGACGACCAGGCTGGAGCCGCCGGTGCGTACGTCCATTTCGGCGCGCGGCGTCGTCCACGGCTTTGGCGCGAACCATTGCGTCACGAGCGTCGGCTCGGTCCAGCAGCGATAGACGTTCTCGCGCGGCGCATCGATGATGCGGGCGAGAACCAGTTCACGGTCGGAACTGGGGGCGATGTCGAGCTTGGTCGTCATGATGGTCTCCTCAGAATTGATTGGCTTCGTGCCAAGGACGAGCCACGAGACCGCGGCCCGACACCGCCAACGAAATAATGTCGACAACATCCGTACTTTACGTCGATCTGCCAGTGGCGCTGCAGGGATCTGACGGGTCGGAAGTATTCCTTCGTTCACTTCGGTGGGCCATCATAAACATTCTGGATCGCGGAGACCCTGGGATCCATTCCGTGACCACGGCCGAAGAATGCAGCGGTGCACAATTCAGCACCGTAGCAGCGCTCCGAGGTCGCGGCATGGATACTGGGGTCTGCGCCGCGTCGCTTCGCTCCTTGCTCCGCCCCAGGATGACGAAAAGACGGACGCTTCAGCTAATCGCCGAGGCGCGCGTCACATCAACACGCGACCAAAGCCTTCCACGGCGAGGACCATATCGCTCCGTGACCGTCAGTGGCGCTTGGCTTGCACCAGATAGGCTTCGATCTCGGTCTCGCCGAGCCACTTCGCCGCTTCCAGCCGGTGCAGGCCTTCAACCAGGATATGGCGCTTGCCGTCGTGGCGCACCTGGATCGGCGTCTTCATGCCGTTTTCCAGAATGTCCTCGGCCAGATGCCGAACGGTCTCGGGATGCAGCGTCTTCCTGCGCGCGGTCGGCACGTAGATGTCGTCCACCCTGACCTTTTGCACTCTCAGCATGTCGGCTCCCGCGGCGGAAAAGGCCGCCTTTTGAGAGATAGTCGGTTTGACAGGCAAGGCCAAGGCCGGCTGTCAGCTATCGCTGGCCCGATCGTTTCCGATTGACGCTTGCCGAGCAGATGGCCGAAATGGCGATCTTCGATCATGCCGGTAGCCATGACTGACTTGCCGACCGAATTCCCCGATTTCGGGCTGACGCTCCACCAGCGCCGGCAAGCGGTGCGCGGCCACTACTGGGAATGGCCGGGCATGGACGGCGAACATGGCGAGATCTGGTGCTACAGCGACCGTTTCTCATACCGTCGGGGCGAGACGGTGACGCTGCATGTCAGCTCGACGGCCTCCAGCTTCAGCATGGCGATCGTCCGCGACGGCAGCATCGAGACGAAAATGTTCGAGAAGGCCGGGATCGCGGCACGCTGGCAGGATACACCCGACCAATGTTCGGTCCTAGGCTGCGGCTGGAACGCGTCGTTTGAATTCCGCGTCGGCGACGACTGGCCGTCCGGGGCCTATCGCGTCACGCTGACGGCGGATGGCCGCGATGGCAAGCCGGTCCGCTGCCACCATTTTTTCATCGTCACCCCGCAGCCCGGCAAGAAACGGGGACGTGTGCTGCAGGTCGCCGCCACCGGCACCTGGCTTGCCTACAACACTTGGGGCGGCTCCAATCATTACGAAGGCATCACCGGCCCGAACCGCGACCAGTATGCCCCAATGGTGTCGACGCAGCGGCCATGGTGCCGCGGCTTTGTTGTCCTGCCGAAGGAGGCGCCGCGCGTGCCGCTCGAGGTCGCCGTGGCGCCCAAAACCGTGCCGCGCTATCCGCATATGGAATGGGCCTTCGCCACCGGCCATTCGAAGAAATACGCCTCGTCGGGCTGGGCAAGCTATGACAGCCACTTCTTTCGTTTTGCAGAGCGTGCCGCCTATGCGGTCGACCTTGCCAGCCAGCACGAATTGCATTTCTCGCCCGAAATCCTCGACGGCTATGACTGCGTCGTCTTCGTCGGCCATGACGAATACTGGACCTGGGAGATGCGCGACGCTGTCGACGCCTATGTCGAGCGCGGCGGCCATGCGGCGCGCTTCGCCGGCAATTTCATGTGGCAGACCAGACTGGAGGACGAGGGCCGCCGTCAGGTCTGCTACAAATACCGCGCCCGCGCCGAGGATCCGGTCTATCGCGGCGGCGACGTGACCCGCGCCACCAACTCCTGGGAAGCACCGGAAATCGGCCGGCCGGGTGCGACGACCTTCGGGCTCAATGCGACCAGGGGCATCTACGCCGGCTGGGGCGGTTGCGCACCGCGCGGCGTACGCGGCTTTCCGGTCTACCGGCCTGAGCATTGGGCGTTCGCCGGCACAGGCATCTATTACGGCGACCTGCTCGGCGCCGACAGCCATGTCTATGGCTATGAGGTCGACGGGCTCGACCACGAGATCCACGGCGGCGTGCCCTACCCGACGCCCGACAGCGGCGCGCCGGATGGGCTGGAAATCCTTGCGGTCGGCATGGCTGCGCAAGTCGAGGAGAGCGCCGACATCCCGGTCGAACACCAGTTTCTCGGCGACGAGGATGGACGCTTCACCGCCGAAACGCTGTTCGGCGAGGCGAGCGACGCCAATCTCGACAAAATCAAGCGCGGCAACGGCATGATCGTCAATTTCCGGCGCGGCAAGGGCAAGGTGTTCCACGCCGGAAGCTGCGAATGGGTCGCCGGCCTGCTAAGGCAGGACGCGATGGTCGAGCGCGTCACCAGGAATGTAATCGACCGCTATCTCGGAAAGTCCTGACATGCTGAAGTCCCAGACCCCTGCCCCGGATACCGAGACGCGCCTGCCGTCGCATCTGTTCTATCTGTCCAGCCTGCGCCGGCCGCTGGTCGACCGCGCCGAAGGCATCTACATCTGGACGCAGGACGGCCGCCGCTTCATCGACGGGTCGAGCGGACCGATGGTCGCCAATATCGGTCATTCCAACCGCAACGTGCTCGATGCGATGAAGCGGCAGATGGATCGCGCCACCTTCGCGTACCGGCTGCATTTCGAGAACGAGCCGGCCGAGGACCTGGCACGGGAGTTGGCCGGAAAGCTGCCCGAAAGCCTGGACCGGATCTTCTTTGTCTCGGGCGGTTCGGAAGCGACGGAATCCTGCGTCAAGCTGGCGCGGCAATGGGCTGTCGCCACCGGACAGGCCAGCCGCTGGAAGGTGATCACGCGCTTTCCATCCTATCATGGCGGCACGCTGGGGGCGCTCGCCGTCACCGGCGACGATGCGCTGGCCGAAACCTTTGCGCCGATGATGCAGGTCATGCCGACCGTGCCGGCGCCGGCCGCCTGGCGCGACCGCGACAATCTCTCGATGGAACAGCGCGGCGTCCGCTACGCCGACATGCTGGAGGAGAAGATCCTCGCCGAGGGGCCGCAAAGCGTGCTCGCCTTCATCATGGAGCCGGTCGGCGGCGCTGCCACCGCGGCGCTGGTGGCGCCGGACAGCTATTATCCGCGCATCCGCGAAATCTGCGACCGCTACGGCATCCTGCTCATCCATGACGAAGTGATGAGCGGTGCCGGCCGCACCGGCAAATTCCTCGGCGGCGACCATTTTAACTGCAAGCCCGACATCGTCGCGCTGTCGAAGGGGCTGGGCTCGGGCTATGCGCCGCTCGGCGCGCTGGCGGCATCCATGCGGCTGGTGCAGCCGCTGCTCGCCTCCGGCGGCTTCCAGCATGGCCATACCTATGCCGGCAATCCGCTCGCCTGCGCCGCCGGGCTCGCCGTGCTTGGCGAAATGGATCGTCTCGACCTGATCGCCAACGCGGCTGGCATGGGCGATCTTTTGATGGCTGAGTTGAAGAGCTTGGCCAAGCGGTTTCCGTTCGTCGCCGACGTGCGCGGCAAGGGCCTGCTGCTCGGTGCCGAGATGGTCGCCGACCCTGATACGCTGCGGCCGATCGCACCGGCGAAGAAGGCCACCCAGCGCCTGCTCGACCTCGCCTATGAGCGCGGCCTGATCATCTATGGGCGAAAGGTCAAGGGCGGGGTCGACGGCGACAATTTCATGGTGGCGCCGCCGATGATCGTCACGGCCGAGCAGATCGGCGAGATCGTCGCCATCATCGGTGACTCGCTGCAGCTGCTGGCCGGCGAACTCGACCTGCCGGTCGAAGGCTGAGCCATGGCGCCGCGAAAAGTCATCATCACCTGCGCCGTCACCGGGTCGGTGCACACGCCGTCGATGTCGCCGCATCTGCCGGTGACGCCGGACCAGATCGCCGCAGAGGCGATCGCGGCTGCCGAAGCCGGCGCCTCGATCCTGCATCTTCACGCCCGCGACCCCGGGGATGGGCGGCCGACCGCCGATCCTGATGTGTTCATGCAGTTCCTGCCGCGCATCAAGCAGGCGACATCAGCGGTGATCAACATCACCACCGGCGGCTCCTCGCTGATGACGCTCGACCAGCGGCTGGCCGCACCGCTCAGGGCCGAGCCCGAAATGTGCTCGCTCAACATGGGCTCGATGAACTTCGCGCTGTTCCCGATGCTCGACCGGCCAAGGGAGTGGCAGCACGAGTGGGAGCCGAAGCTGCTGGAAGCGACCCGCGACACGATCTTCAAAAACACCTTTGCCGATATGGAGACCGTGCTCGAAAGACTTGGAAAGGGCTGCGGCACACGCTTCGAATTTGAATGCTACGATGTCGGCCACCTCTATTCACTGGCGCATTTTCGCGATCGAGGTCTGGTGTCGGGACCTCTGTTCATCCAGTTCGTGTTCGGCATTCTCGGCGGTATCGGCGCCGATCCCGACAATCTGGTCCATATGAAGCGCATCGCCGACAAACTGTTCGGCGACAGCTACCAGTTTTCGGTGCTGGCCGCCGGGCGCCACCAGATGCCGATGATTGCGATTGCGGCGGCGATGGGCGGCAATGTCCGCGTCGGGCTGGAGGACAGCCTTTACGACGGCCGCCAGCTGGCAAAGTCCAATGCCGACCAGGTGCGCCGCATCCGCAGCGTGCTCGACGGGCTGTCGCTGGACGTCGCCACGCCCACCGAGGCGCGCGAGATGCTGGCGCTCAAGGGCGGTGACCGGGTGGCTTTTTGATGGTTATTGGCCTGATGCGCCGCACCCCCCTCTGTCCTGCCGGACATCTCCCCCTCAAAGGGGGAGATCAGATGTCCTTGCCGCTTTCGCCAATCGCGAGCGTTGCAGGATGTGCGGGTAGATTGCCGCTGCCAATCTCCCCCCTTGAGGGGGAGATGGCCGGCAGGCCAGAGGGGGGTGCCTGGGCGCCGAACCTCCAGTGACTGCCGATTTACCCAAAATCATCATCCGGCCCGGCCGCATCGAGGACGTCGAAACCATCCATGCCGCGATCCTGCGGCTTGGCGCGCATACCGGCGCACACCAGGAAATCACTTCTACGCCCGAAGACCTGCGCACCTGTGGCTTTGGCGAAAAACCTGCCTTCTCGACTCTGATCGCCGAAGTCGACGGCGAGTTTGCCGGCCTGTGCCTGCATTTCCCGATCTTCTCGACCTGGATGGGGCGGCCCGGCGTCTATGTGCAGGATCTCTATGTCGAAGATCGGTTTCGCGGCCGCAGGATCGGCGAACGCCTGCTGCGGCGTGTCGCCCGAGAATGCCGGAAGGACGGCGGCGCCTATCTCAGACTGTCCGTCGACAGCGACAATGAAACCGCCAAGGCCTTTTACGAAAGGCTGGGCATTGCCTGGTCGAGCTACGAGCAGGTGCAGAAGATCGTCGGCGACGCGTTCTTTGCCTTCGCCGATGCACCAGAGGAATGAGGGAAATCATGAAAGCCTTTTATGCCGAAGAGCAGAAGCGCCACGATCCCAAGGCGTTCCTCTCCAGCGGCGCCCAAAAGCCCAATCCGGAAAAGCCGGAGCGCGTCGAACGGCTGCTCGCCGGCGCCGAGGCTGCCGGCTGCACGATCGAACGGCCGAAAGATCACGGGCTTGGTCCGGTTGCCGCTGTGCATACGCCCGAATATCTCGATTTTCTCGAGCACATCTTCGCGCGCTGGCAGCGAATCGAAGGCGCTTCGGCCGAAGTGATCCCCAACATCCATCCGATCGCGCGGGGCGGCTCTTATCCGGCCTCGGCGGTCGGCCAGGCCGGCTACCACATGGCCGATACCGCTTGCCCGATCTCCGGCGAGACCTGGCGGAGCGCGCTGTGGAGCGCCTGGAGCGCGGTCGAGGCCGCCGACGCGGTAATGGCGGGCGCGCCGGCTGCCTATGCGCTGTGCCGTCCGCCCGGCCATCACGCCTTTGCCGACGTCGCCGGCGGCTTCTGCTTCATCAACAATTCGGCGGTCGCGGCGCAGACGATGCGCAAGAATGCAGCACGGGTGGCGATCCTCGACGTCGACCTGCATCACGGCAACGGCACGCAAGGCATTTTTTATGCCCGGCCGGACGTGCTCACCGTCTCGCTGCATGCCGATCCGGTGCGCTTCTATCCATTCTTCTGGGGTCATGCCGACGAACGCGGCGAAGGGCCTGGTCTCGGCTACAATCTTAACCTGCCGCTGGCGCGCAAATCCGGCGATGCCGCGTTCCTGGAAGCACTCGAAATGGCGTTCCAGCGCATCCGCGCCTTTGCGCCGGAAGCGCTTGTCGTGGCGCTCGGCCTCGACGCCTTCGAGGGCGATCCGTTCGGCGGACTGACGGTAACGACGCAGGGCTTCTCGCGCATCGGCGAGGCCATCGCCGGTTGTGGCCTGCCGACCGTCATCGTCCAGGAAGGCGGCTATCTCTGCGACGAACTCGGCGACAATCTTACTGCCTTCCTCACCGGGTTCAGCGGCGGCAAGAAACGCTAATATCAGCCGGATGCCGCTTCAGAGTCGCTCCTGTCGCAGCATCGCGATAACCCGGTGCACGCTCTCCAGCGTCTCATCGATCTCAGCCGCCGTATTGTAATGGGCGATGCCGATGCGCACGACACCCTGCTCGGCTGGAATGCCAAGCTGGTGCACGATCTCCCAAGCATAGTTGTGGCCGGACCACAGGAAGATGTTTTCCGCATTCATCTGCCGCACGATCGTCTCCGGCACGATGCCGTCGACAGTGAACGAGACCGTCGGCACGCGCTCTCCGAACCGCGCCGGATCGGTGATGCCGTGGATGGTCAGGCCTGAAATGGCCAACAGGCCGTCGATCAATCTTTGCGTAAGCCTGTTCTCGTAAGCAATTGAAATTTCAAACGCCTTGCCTATCCTGGTACGTCGCGAACCATCCTCACCGGCGGCGGCGCCCAGCTCCGCAAAATAATCGACCGCGGCGCTCAGGCCGGCCATCAGCTCGATCTGCGGCGTGCCGAGTTCGAACCGCTCCGGCAGAGCATTGGACGAACAGCGGCATTTGTACGGTGTCAGCGCGTCGATGACGTCCAGCCTGCCCCACACTATGCCCATGTGCGGCCCGAAGAATTTATAGGCCGAGCAGGCCAGGAAATCGCAGCCGAGATCCCTGACGTCGATCAGGCCGTGCGGCGCGAACTGCACGGCGTCGACATAGACCAGCGCGCCGGCCTGCCTGGCGATGCGGGTCAGCGCCTTCACCCGGTTGACCGAGCCGGTCAGATTGCTGGCGTAGTTCAAGGCGACAAGCCGCGTCCTGTCGGTGAGCAGCGCAGCAAGCGCCGCCTCCTCGATCTGCCAGCTCTGCTCATCGAAAGCCAACCAGCGCACGACAAGGCCAAGATCTTCGGCGAGCTGCAGCCACGGCGAAACGTTGCCCTCGTGGTCCATACGGGTGAGGATGATCTCGTCACCGGGTTTCATCGTGCGGCCGAGGGTGCGCGACATGTGGTAGGTCAGCGTCGTCATGTTGGCGCCGATGATGATTTCCTGCGGGCTTGCAGCACCGAGGAAATCGGCCATCGCCGCATGGGCGTCATCGACGATCTGTTGCGCCGCGATCGTGGTTTCGAAGAAGCCGCCGAGATTGGCGTTTGTGGTCAGCAGGCAGCGTGACACCGCGTCTGCGACCGCCTGCGGCACCTGAGTGCCGGCAGGGTTGTCGAGATAGATGCGGCGACGGCCCTTGTCGGTCAGCGACAGTGCCGGAAATTTCTCGCGCACGACCTCAATCGGAAAATTCACTTTTTCCCCCTCCCTACTGAAATCGTTTGGCAATCACACCTACAGAGCCGGAAAGCAGCTCACGGACACGGGTTGCCGACACGCTGGTGGATTGCATCGACCGCCTTCTGCATATCCTCGGTCCAGACGACATCGACGGAAGACAGCGCCATTTCGAGCTGCGGAAGGGTCGTCGCGCCGATGATGCTCGACGTGACGAAGGGCCGGCTCGTGACATAAGCGTTGGCAAACAATGCCGGCTCCATGCCGAAAGAGCGCGCCAGTTCGTTATACTGGAGCTGCGCCTCCGCGGCATTGGGCGTCTCGTAGCGCTGGCCACGGTTGAAAAGCTGAGAACGCGAGCCTTGCGGCCGCGCGCCATGATCGTATTTGCCGGTCAGGTAGCCTTGCGCCAGCGGCGAATAGGCGAGTAGGGAAACCTGTTCGCGCTCGCAGACCTCGGCAAGGTTCACCTCGAAGCCGCGGTTGACGAAATTATAGGCGTTCTGCAGCGACGCCAGGCGCGGGCCGACGCCTGTGTCGGCTTCGCCGATAAACCGCATGACGCCCCAGGAACTCTCGTTCGACAGGCCGAAATGGCGGATTTTTCCGGCCTTCACCAATTCGTCGAAGACGGCGAGCGTCTCGGAAATCGGCGTCTCGCCGCCCGGTGTACCGGCGGAATCGGCGCGCAGCGGCACGGCACCGACGCGGTTCGGATTGGCGCCCCATGGCACGTCCCGTTCCGGCCAATGGATCTGGTAAAGGTCGAGATAATCGGTGTTGAGCCTGGTCAGCGACTTTTCGACGGCATCGAAGATGTCGGCGCGCACCAGCTTCGACGGGCGATCGCCGCGAAACCATGTGTTGGCAGTGCGGCCAACCACCTTCGAGGCGAGGATCACTTGGTCGCGGTTGCCCTTTGCCCTCATCCAGCTGCCGATGATCTTTTCGGTCCAGCCTTGCGTCTCCGCCTTGGGCGGGATCGGGTAGAGCTCGGCAGTATCGATGAAGTTGACGCCGCGCGAAAATGCCAGATCCATTTGGGCGTGGCCATCCGCTTGGGTGTTCTGCTGGCCCCAGGTCATCGATCCCAGGCAAATCTGGGAAACAAGAAGATCGGTCCGACCAAGGCGGCGTTTTTGCATGGTAATTTCTCCGGCGGGAACTCTTTTGCGCGGCTGCGCGGGAAGGAAGCCGCAGCATACAGGAATGCGCCGGATGTCTCCAACCCTGCCGACAGTGGCCAGCGACTTTTCCGGACGGTCGAAGCATGGCGCTCGCGAAGTCAAAGATCAGTGCAGCATGGCTGCCATGCTAAATGGTGCACTGCACAATTGTCATGATTTGCCTATATTGGGGCTTGGGAGGACCAACCAGGGGCTTGAATCATGGGTTTCCTCACTGAAATGTTCGCCCGTCCGCGTCCGCAGGAACGTCTGCGCTACCGCGCGGCTCTGGCGCTGCTTCATTCGATGAGCAATGCCGACCGTGCCGACATCGGCATCAAACCAGCCGATTTTCCGCGCGTCGCCCGCGAAATGTCCTCACGTTAGTCACGGATATCCCGGCTCGACCGGGATATCTCCCTCGCCATTCTTCAACGCGATCCCATGAAAATCGCCTTGCTCAGCGGCACGCCATTGTGGCGCAGGATGTCGTAGGCCGTGGTCACGTGGAAATAGAAATTGGGCATGGCGAGATGCAGCAGATACTGCATGCCGGCCATCGAGAATTCGCGCTGGCCAAGCTTCAGCTCGATCATTCTGTCATCGGAGCCGTCCATATCGGCAGCCGAGAATGTCGCCAGAAGGTCGACGGTCTTGGCGATGCGCGCCTGGAGATCGGCAAAGCTCGCCTCGTTGTCTTCATATTTCGGCACCTCGCGACCGGCAAGCCGCGACGGCGCGCCTTTGGCGTGGTCGGTGGCGATCTGCACCTGTCTGGTCAACGCATACATGTCCGGCGCCAGGCTCGACGTCAAAAACACCTGCGGATCGATCTTGCGGTCGAGCGCATTCTGCTCGGCGATGTTCAGCACGTTGGATAGCGCCTTCAACCTGGCCAAAAACACCGGAACGGACGCTTCGTACATCGATATGGTCACGTGACTCTCCTATCCCGGCGGGAACGCCGACGGCGGCACCTAGCGCCTGCGCAGGCGATTCTTCAAGCGTCACCACGTCGCCGCAATCGCTATGATAGGATTTCCCACGGTGGAGATTCCCGATGAGAAGCGCCCTTTTTGCAGCGACCGCTTTTTTCTCCCTTGCCGTGACAGGCCAACCGGTGCTCGCCGCCGAAGCGCCTTATGTCGACGACAGGTCGGACGCCGAAGCGGTCATCCGCTCGTTCTACAGCGCCATCAACCGGCAAGAATTCGCGCGCGCCTGGGACTATTTCGGCGAAACCAAGCCGGTCCAGGATTTCGACGCCTTCGTCAAGGGCTATGACGGCACCGAAAGGGTCGAGGTCAAAACCGGTGGCGTGTCCGAAGACGGTGCGGCCGGCAGCATCTATTACAATGTTCCGGTCGCCATCCGGGCGACAGCCAAGGACGGCAGCGAAAATGTCTTTGCCGGCTGCTACACCCTGCGCCAGGTCAACGCCTCGATCCAGGAACCGCCATTCCGCCCGATCTTCATCGACAAGGGCGCGCTGAAACCGTCCAAGGCCGAATTCGAGGACGCCGTGCCGGCAAGCTGCGGCGACGCACCGCCGCCGCCGAAGAAGGATGCGGCGCTGGAGCAAGCCAAGAAGGCGTTTGCGGCCACTTATGGCGACCAGTGCGACAAGGAAATGCCTGGCGGCGAGCCCTTGGCAGAGCCGGACGCTTACTCCCTGCGCTACAAGGATGCCGGCGCCGAGGCCGATCAGCCCGAACGCGAGACGCGGCTGTTTCGCTTCTTCTGCTCGATGGCTGCCTACAATGAGAGTGCCGTCTACTATGTCTACGATGATGTGTCAGGCGTCCGGCAGCTGCAGTTCGCCTCGCCGGAACTCGATATCCACTATGAGAACAACGATAGCGAAGGCAAGGTCGAGGCGATCAACGTCACCGGCTTCCAGACCGACGACCAGCTGGTCAATTCCGAGTATGACGACGCCACCAAGACGATCTCTTCGCTCAACAAGTGGCGCGGTGTCGGCGATGCCGCGTCGGCCGGCACCTATCTGTTTCGCAACGGCAATTTCTCGCTGGTGCAGTACGATGTCGACGCCTCCTATGACGGCGAGATCAATCCGCAGACAGTGGTGGACTACAACACACCGCCTTAAGGCGCCTTCGACAGCATCCAGTTGAGCGTGCCGCGCCAGTCGGTCATGCGGATCGGCGTGCCGTGCGTGCCGGTCTCGAAGCGGACAAAGCGAGCCGGATAGGTTTTCGATTTGGCCAGGATCGAACGGAAGAAGGCTTCCTGTTTCTCGACTGGAAACACCGGGTCCTTGCTGCCCTGGCCAAAGAAGACCGGAACCCGGCGGCTGAAGGCCGGGCTCGAGAGGAAACTTTCATCCCACAGCGAACCGAGCAGCAGCAGCCCGCCGATGCGGCCGCCAGTATCCTTGCGGACGGCTAGCTTCCAGCATAGTGCGCCGCCCATCGAGCCGCAGGCGACGAAGATCTTCGCGCCCGGCGACCGTTCGGCATAGTGGCCGATCAGCGCGGCGATCTGGGCAGCACCTGTGTCGCCGAAATCGGAGAAGTCCGGCGACAGATAGAGGCCGCCATTGCCGGCCATCAGGTTCTTGATGCGGTTGAAATTGCCGCCGAAGGTGAAATCGTCGACGCCCTGCTTACGGCTGCCGCCCTGCCCGTGGAGATAGAGCACGATGATGCCGGCGCCTTGTGTGCGACCGACGGCGGCGTGGCGGATATTGCCGGCGTCGGTCTTCAGCAGCAGATCCTGCTGCACCTTGCGCACACCGGTGTCGACATACTGCGCCTGCGCGCGGCGCTCCGGCACTTTGTCGCGGGCGTTGATATCGCGCAGCTCGCGATAGTCGACGACTGTATAGGCACCCTCGGAAGAGAGGATGGCCGGATAGGCGAACAGATCGTCTTTGAATTGCTTTAATTCGACGGCATCGGCGTAAGCGGCGGCACAAAAAACAAACGTTGCAGTCAAAAGGGCGTAGAGATTTACGAATACCCCAAGGGGTGCGACGGTACGAATAGCCATCCCTCAGGCATGCGTTTTTCGGCCCCGGTTTGTCAATCCTGCAGCACGCCGCCGGCGCCTGCCAGCGCCTCGGGGGTGTCGACATCGATGGACGCTGCCTTGCCGATCTCGACATCGATGACATCGAGCCCTTCGGCCTCGACCAGATGGCGCGCGCCGGTATCGCCTTCGAGATGAGCGATCGCCGCAAACAGCGAACGCGGCAGCAACACAGGGTTGCCTCGCTTTCCCTCATGCGACGCGCGCACGACCGATCGGCCCTCGAATTTGCGGAATGCATCGATCAGCCTGTCGAGGTCGGCTGACGCGATGCCAGGCATGTCGCCAAGCACGATCATGGCGCCGGCAGCATCGCCGCTGACCCGCGCGATGCCGGCCTTCAGCGATGAAGACAGGCCCTCGGCGAAATCCGGATTATCAGCGAAAGTCACATCCAGTCCCGACAACGCGGCGCGTACACGCTCGCGCTGATGGCCGGTGACGACGACGGTGCCCGAAGCTTTGGAGCCGAGCGCGCGTTCGGCGCTGCGGCGCACCAGCGGCTGGCCGTCGAACAGTGCCAGCAGCTTGTTTGGGCCGCCCATGCGGCTGGAGCGGCCGGCGGCCAGCAGCACGATATCGACCTTCAACTCGGCACTCTCAGACTTTGGCGCCGGCAGCGGCTCGCGCGGCTGTGGCCGGGTCGGGATTTCCATCAACAGACCGCCGACACCCATGCCGGCAATATCCTTGGCCGTCACGTCGAGACCGGCGATCAACCGATCGAGAACCCAGTCGAACCCGTTCTCCTTGGGGCTGCGGGCGCAGCCCGGCGCGCCAATGACGCGCTTGCCGGCAAGCGCGCCGAGCACCAGGAGATTTCCGGGATCGACCGGCATGCCGGCGCGGATGACGGTGCCGCCGGCCTTCTCGATCGCTGCCGGGACGACGTCGCCAAAATCGCTCATCGCCGAGGCGCCGAAGATCACCACAATATCGTTGTCACGCGCCAGCGAGCCCGCAGCCTCCGCAACGGCGCCAATTTCGTGCGGCGTGCGGCGCTCGGCCGTCAGCCGGCCACCTGAGCGCGCAAGACGGGCTTCGGTGACCCGCAATGTCTTGTCGAGCACACTCGGCTTGATGCCGGGCAGAACCGTCTGGATGACGCCGACACGCACCGGCTGATAGGCATTGACGGCAAAGATCTCGCTGCTGACGCAGATCCTTGCCACCGCATCGACCAGGGCGGAAGCAACGGCGAAGGGAATGATCTTCACGGTTGCGACCATCTGGCCATTTTCGACCGGTGCGTGCTGCGCCAGCGTGGCGATGGTGATGGTCGGATCGACGGCGTTGATGGCGTTGATCATCGCGGCATCGACCGTGAAGATACCGGCCGCCCGGGCGTGCAGATTAACCCGGCCGGTCGCGGCGGGCTTCGCCTCGACATTGCGATGGATCATGCTTTCGGCGATCTTTTCGGCGGCAGCGTCCTCGCTCAAATCATCGGGAGCAAGAACGGCCGCGACGACCTGCGAAATCCCTGCTGACTTGAGCAAAGTCACATCCTCGGCGCTCAGCCTGCGTGCCTTGCGCAAGCGCCGTTCTCCGGCCGTGGTGGCATGCGCCAGCACTGCGCCTTCGGCCGTATCTACGGGGATTGGCCCAAACTTCACGCCACCGCGTCCTTGGATTCGAGGCCGCGCGAACGAAACGCCTGGATCGCTTGCGCCAACACCGCCACAGCTATTTCGGCCGGGCTCGCCGCACCGATGTCGAGACCGATCGGCGCGTGGATGCGCGCGATCTGGTCGGCGGTCGCGCCCAATGCCAGCAGGCGTTCGACCCGCTTCGCATGGGTCTTGCGGCTGCCGAGCGCCCCGACATAGAAGCAGTTGGCGTCGAGCGCCGCCTTCAGCGCGAAATCGTCGATCTTCGGATCATGGGTGACGGCGGCCAGCGCCGTAAAGCTGTCGAGCGGCTGGCGCTTCAGGATATCCTCCGGCCATTCGGCATGCAGCGCGACATCGGGAAAGCGGTCTGCGGTGGCAAAGGCCGTGCGCGGATCGACGATCTCCACGGGGTAGCCGGCGATCCTGGCCATCGGCGCCAGTGCCTGGCTGATATGGACTGCGCCGATCACCACCAGGCGCGGCTGCGGCAGGTAGGCGTTGAGGAAGAAGGTTTGCCCTTCCGCCTCGACCGACCCGGAATTGCCTGATCGAAACGCCTTGGCGATCGCAGCGCCCAATTCACCTGCGACCTGACCGCCCTCCCGCACGATGCGATCGCGGCCATCGCCGAGATCGGTGACCAGGATCACCGCGCGGCGGGCGCGGCGTTCGGCGTTCAGCGTCTTCAGCGCGTAGGGATCCATCGAAATATCTCTTGTTTAAGCATGATTCTTGTCGGCCAACCGGTTCCCACTTTGCGGGACCATGCTTCTAGCCCAACCGCTCGACATAGACCTTGATGCGGCCACCGCAGGACAGGCCGACCTGCCAGGCGGTCTCGTCGGCGACGCCGAATTCCAGCATCTTGGCCTTGCCGCTGTCGATGACGTCGACCGCCTCGGTGACCACCGCGCCTTCGACGCAGCCACCAGAGACGGAGCCGTGAAAATTGCCGTCCGCGTCGATGACAAGGTGGCTGCCGACCGGGCGCGGCGCCGAGCCCCAGGTCTCGACCACGGTGGCAATGGCGACATCCTTGCCGTCTTTCATCCAGCCTTCCGCGATGATCAGCGGATCGCGGGCCTCATCGAGATAAATGCTGTTTTCCATCACCGTTTCTCCCGGAGAAAACATATGACTATGCTGCGCCTCTCGCGCCACCCTCAATCCATCTGCGTGGGTCGACGGAGCGCGCCGAAGTCTTGTCCAGCGATGCGCACAGGTCGGCGAGCGCATCGAGATTGTGCACCGAGCGAAATTCGTCGACATGCGGCAGCATCGCCTTGACGCCGCGGGCGCGCGCCTCGAAGCCGTCGAAGCGCAGCAGCGGGTTCAGCCAGATCAGCCGCCGGCAGGATTTGCGCAGGCGCTCCATTTCCTCCGACAGGCCGGCAACGTCGTCGCGCTCCAGCCCGTCGGTGATCAGGAGAACCACCGCACCCTGCCCCAGCACACGCCGCGACCACAGCCGGTTGAATTCGCCCATCGTATCGCCGATGCGGGTGCCGCCCGACCAGTCCATCACCGCCGCCGAACAGTCGGCGAGTGCTGCGTCTGGATCGCGATGGCGCATCTGCCGCGTCAGATTTGTCAGCCTGGTGCCGAAAACGAAGGCGTGCACGCGCCGGCGCTTTTCGGTCAGCGCATGCAGAAAATGCAGGAAGATGCGCGTGTACTGGCTCATCGAACCGGAAATATCGGCAAGCACGACCAGCGGCGGGTGAACCTCGCGGGCTGAACGGAATTTCGGCAGGATCAATTCGCCGCCGGTGCGCGCAGCGGAACGCATCATGGCGCGCGGATCAATACGGCGACCATGCGCATTAGACTTGAAGCGGCGTGTCCTGACCATGTCGAAGGGCAGCCGCAACTCGGCGATCGCCTTCTTGGCGTCGATCATCTCGGCGGCGTTCATCTGGGCAAAATCCTTGCCCCTCAGCACCTCGTTGCCGGAAAATGTGAAGCGGGCGTCGACCTCGATCTCGGGGATTTCCTGCGCCGGCTGGTTCTTCTGGTGGCCCTCGAACATCGCCTGGCTGACGCGGTTTTCCGCAGCCCGCGGCTTTTGCTTCTCTCTGATATCAGGCGCCACCGGCGAAAACATCGCCAGCATCTTTTCGATCAGTTCGTGCGATTTCCAGAACAGCCGGAAGGTTTCGTCGAAGGTGGGGTGATCTTCGTGCCGCGATACCAGCACGGCATGCAGCGTCCAGTAGAAATCGTCGCGGGAACCGATGCCGGCGGCCAGCACCGCCTCGATGGCATCCTTGACCGAGGCCGGGCCGACCCGCATGCCGGCCTTGCGCAAGGTGCGGGCGAAATAGACGATGTTATCGGCGATCCGCCCGTCCGGCGTTGCCTCTTTCGGTTCGGGACGCAGCGTTGCCATCGCCCTACTCCGCCGCCGAAAGCTCGGCCTTCACCTCGTTGAGGATGCGCCGGCTTTCGCCCTGCTCGATACGGGCAATGTCGTCCTGGTATTTCAGCAGCACGCCGATCGTGTCGGAAACGGTCTCCGGATCGAGCGCCACCTTGTCAAGTTCGGTCAGCGCGCCGGCCCAGTCGATGGTCTCGGCCACACCCGGCACCTTGAACAGTTCGATCTGGCGCAGCTTCTGGATGAACGAAACCACCTCAGCCGACAGCCGGCTGTTGGCCTGCGGCACTTTCCGGCGCACGATTTCCAGCTCGCGCTCGGCATTCGGGTAATCGACCCAGTGATAGAGGCAGCGCCGCTTCAGCGCGTCGTGGATCTCGCGGGTGCGGTTGGTGGTGATGATGACGATCGGCGGCTCCTCCGCCTTGATCGTGCCGAGCTCGGGCACCGTGACTTGGAAGTCGGAGAGGATTTCGAGCAGGAACGCCTCGAAGGCCTCATCGGTGCGGTCGAGCTCGTCGATCAGGAAGACCGGGGCGGCGCCCGCCTTGCCGGTCAGCGCGTCGAGCACCGGGCGGCGGATCAGGTATTTTTCGGAAAAGACGTTGCGCTCCATGTCGGAGCGGTCAACCTTGCCGGCCGCCTCCTCCATGCGGATCTCGATCATCTGCGCGGCGTAATTCCACTCGTAAACGGCCGAAGAGACATCGAGGCCTTCATAGCATTGCAGGCGGATCAGCCGGCGGCCGAGCGCTTGCGCCAGCACCTTGGCGATCTCGGTCTTGCCGACGCCGGCCTCGCCCTCGAGGAACAGCGGCCGTTTCATGCGCAGCGACAAGAACAGCACGGTCGCCAGCGACCGGTCCGCCACATAGTCCGCACCGGTCAGGAGATCGAGCGTCTCGTCGATCGTCCGCGGCGTGGGGTGCGGTTTCAACCCGGTCATTCTCTCTCCGTGGGTGCGGCCCATCCAGAGCCTCTACAGAGCGTGATAGCCGCGGTCGTGATAGATCAGCGGCCGCAAATTATCGCCGATACGCAGGCCTGTCACCTTGCCAAAAAGCACACGGTGGGTGGCCAGATCCTTGGTATCGATCAGTTCGCAGTCGAACACGGCAAGCGCGCCCTTCAGTGTCGGCGCGCCGGTCGAGATCATATCCCACTCGCCGAGCGCGAAGCGTTCCTCGACGGGCAGGCCGGTGAGGCCGGAAAAGCCGACCGACAGCGCCTCCTGGTCCGAAGCCAGCGCGTTCAAGGCGAACCTGCCATTCTTCACGAACGGCTCGTTCTTGGGATTTTCGCGATTGAGGCAGACCAGGACGGTCGGCGGCGTGTCCGACACCGAACAGGCTGCAATGACAGTCGCACCCCGCCTGCCGGCGGAACCATCGGTGGTGACCACATGGACGTGGCCGGCAAAATGGGCCATCGCGTCGCGATAGGCCTGCGGCCCTATGTCGTTCTTCTTCAGCACCGGCGATTTCCATTGGTTTGAAGCGAGATGAACCCAACCGTTATATATGGCGGCATATTGCATGCCACAAGCGAAGTGGTTGACATGCATCCTGAATTTCGCGAGTTGCGTGAAAGCTGACCAGCCTTTAGGTCTTGGCAGGAAGTGGCGCCGGCAAACACGCGATCGGCGCGGAGGAATTCTTCGCTCGCATGCGACCCCGGACAATAGGCGCGACAACGACAATAGCGGTGCTGGCCTGGCTGTCTCTCGCCGGTGATGCGAACGCTGAGACGCTGCTGGTCGGTGTCGCGGCACCACTGTCCGGGCCGTCGGCGACCCTCGGCAAGCAGATCGAGGCGGGCGCAGGCCTGGCAGCAGCGGCGAACGGTGCTCAACTCAAGGTTGTCGACGACGCCTGCACGGCCGATGGCGGGGCTGCCGCGGCGAGGGAATTCGTTGCGGCGAAGGTCGGCGTGGTCGTCGGCTTCCTCTGCACCGAGGCGATCGAGGCGGCACTGCCGATCCTGAAGGACGCCAACATACCGGTCATCACCGTCGGCGTGCGCACCGAAAGCCTGACCGACCGGCGCGCCAAGACCGGCTGGCCGATCTTTCGGCTCGGGCCGCGCGGCGATGACGAGCGCAACGCCGTCGCCTTCAATCTCACCCGCCAATGGCAGAACGAGCTGTTCGCCATCATCGACGACGGCACGATTTACGGCCGCGAAATCGCCGAGACGCTTCGGGCGGCAGCCGAGCAGGCGGCGCTGAAACCGGTGTTCGTCGACACATTCAGGCCGCAGCTCGACAACCAGATCGGGCTGATCGGGCGGCTAAGGAAGGCCGGCGCAACGCATGTCTTTGCCGGCGGCGACGGCGAAGACATCGCCATCATGGGCCGCGACGCCGGCCAGCTCGACGTTGGCATCATTTTTGCCGGCGGCGAAGCGCTGCGCACAGCGCCCGGCGACGTGCCTTATGCCCCGGGCACGCTGATGTTTGCGCCGCCCGAATGGGCCGATGTCGCCGACTCCGAGGTGCTCGAAAGCTTTGCCGCACAAAAGATCGTGCCGGAGGGCTACACGCTGCCGGCCTATGCGGCGGTCGAGATCGCCAGGGCGGCGACGGCCGAAACCTCCGGCAGGCCACTGGCCGATGCGCTCGCCGCGCATGACTTCAGTACCGCGATCGGGCCGATCCGCTTTGACGGCAAGGGCGACTTGACCGAAAACCTTTATCGGGTCTTCCGTTTCAACGGCGCAAATTTCGTGCCGGCGGAGGCCAAATGATGTTTCGCACCGGGCCGCGCAATCTCATCACCGATGTCGCCGGACTGCGTGTCGGCAACGCTTCCGATGCGAGGCTGAAGTCCGGGGTGACCACCATCGTCTGCGACGAGCCGGCAGTGGCCGGTGTGCAGATCCTGGGCGGTGCGCCGGGCACCCGCGAGACCGACCTGCTCGAGCCGCACAATTCAATCGAGGCGATCCATGCCGTGGTGCTTTCGGGCGGCTCGGCGTTCGGTCTCGATGCCGCCTCCGGCGTGCAGGCGGCACTGCGCGAAAACGGCATCGGCGTGGAGGTCGGCGGCTTTCGCGTGCCGATCGTGCCGGCGGCGATCTTGTTCGACCTGCGCAACGGCGGCGACAAGGACTGGGGCCGCTATCCGCCCTACCGCGATCTCGGCTATGAGGCGGCACAGGCAGTCGGCATCGATTTTCCGCTCGGCACGGTCGGCGCGGGCACCGGTGCCCTGAGTTCCGGCCTCAAGGGCGGCCTCGGATCGGCCTCGACGATGCTCGACAGCGGCGTCACCATCGGCGCACTCGCCGCCGTCAATCCGACCGGCTCGGTGACGATCGCCCGAAGCAGGCACTTCTGGGCAGCGCCCTTCGAGATCGGCGACGAGTTCGGCGGGCTTGGTTATCCCGCGCCGATGCCGGCGGACGCGAAAAGGATCCTGCTGAAATTTCGCGACAAGCACGTCGGAGGCAACACGACCATCGCCGTCATCGCCACGGACGCCCTTCTCACCAAGGCCGCCGCAAAACGCCTGGCGATATCAGCGCATGACGGCTTCGTGCGCGCCATTTGGCCGACACATACGCCGGCCGACGGCGATCTGGTTTTCGCGCTGGCGACCGGCAAGAGCGGCATCGAGCTCGCGCCCAACGACGCCATCGAGCTTTACGCCGCGGCCGGCGCCACCATGGCGCGCGCCATCAGCCGCGGCGTCTTTGCCGCAACGCCCGCCGATGGCGACCTGTTTCCGGTCTGGTCGTCGCGCTGAATGCGGGCTGCCGTGGCCCCTCATCAGGTGGGGTCGGATTTTTCCTCCTCGAACGTGACCGCGACATCCGAATTTGCCGACAGCCGCACTTTCTGGCCCTCGACTTCGGCTACGAGGCTGAGCGGAATGAAGTGGTGATGCCCCCTGTGGGCGCCCTCGCCGCTGTCGCGCTTGGTCAGCTTGATTCGTTGTCCCTCAACTTTGTCGACAGTGCCGACATGGACGCCGTCGGCGCCGATCACTTCCATATGTTCGCGAATGCTGGCTGCATCGGTCATTGTGGGTTCTCCATTAGAGCGCCGCGCGTCCTTTTGGACGCGCAAAGGACGCCCTAACACTTTAAATCAACGCATCGTACTTTCCGAATATCGATTCCGATTTTCGGGTCGATGCGGTGAAGCTGCCAACATAAACAAATGACGGCACGATTGGATGCATCGGGTTGCGTCTCAGAGGGCACGACGTTTTGACGACGTCGTGATAGTGATCGAAACAATGCTGGCTGCTCAAACGGAAATCCGATGCGAATTCTCGTCCTGTTTGCTGTGTCCCTCCTTGCCCAGTTTGCAACTTCGCTCGCCGCGCATGCCGGCGATGTTGCCGAGCTTGAAATCCTCGGCTTCACCGGGGATGGCGGCGCCTTCGCCTTCGAGGAGTACGGTGTCCAGGACGGGTCGGGGTTTCCCTATGCCAATCGCTATTACATCAACACCGCCGACGACAGTTTTCTCAAGGGCACACCGATCAGGGTGCGGCTTGACGACGAGAACGCAACGCTCGACGCGGCGCGCCTTGCAGCCCGGCAGAAAGGTGAAGCTATCATCAAACAGGCGGAATTGACGGCGAATCGCGGCATCACGGCCGGCTCCAACCCGGTGACCGAGCTTTCGGCCGATCCGTTCCGCATGGTGGTCAACCCGCGGCCGATCTTTTCGCCGGTCGATGATCCGCTCGAGTTCCGACTCGACGAGATCGGCATGAACGATACCGAAACCTGCCAAAACCTTGGCGAGATCAACGGCTTTCGCCTGTTGCGCATCGAGGCGAAAGGCGGCGGCAAGACTGAACTCCTGCACGAGGACAAGTCGATCCCCAAAAGCCGAGGCTGCCCGAACGGCTATCGAATCGGCGCGGTGCAGACATTTTCCATGCAGGGCCTCAGCGCCTATGCCGTGCTGATCGCGGTGCGCCAGTACGGCTTCGAAGGGCCTGACTATCGCTGGATCGCGGTGACCGGCCGGCTGTGACGTCGCTCCCCGCCATACGCAACGGCGTCCTGGATCGCATCCGCAAGGCCTTGCCGTCGCCGTCCGCCGCAGTTTGCGGCGCCCTGCTGTGGGCCGCCGCGATGGGCGCCAGCGCACTTGTCAATCTGCTGCTGGACGACTGGGTGACCCCGGCAAATATCCGCTTCGTCTCGTTGCTCTATGCGGCGGGCGGTGCGCTCGCCTTTCCGGTTGGCCTGTTCCTGGCGCGGCTCGTCTCGCTCGGGCGGCATTGGCAAGTAGCCTTGGCGGCCGCGTTTGTCTGCCTTCTTGCCACCACGATCGGCTTCACCGGTGGGCTCTTTGCGCTGCAATACCGTTCCTACTATGCCCAGTGGCATGAACCTGCACTGACCATTGGCTGGTCCATCCAGTTCGTGCACACCATGGCAACGGCGTTCTATCAATTCATCGTGCTGGGTATCCGGCTTTATTTTCCGCTCGGTTTCATCGCGCTTGCTCTCGCCAGCATCTGGTTTGCGCGGCAGCAGCGTTGAGCATTTTGTCTGCCTCTGTTACGACGCGGGCGAACGCCCTCGCAAGTCAGGACTGACCGATGATCCCTCGCTACTCCCGGCCGGAAATGGTGGCCATCTGGTCGCCCGAAACCCGGTTCCGCATCTGGTTCGAGATCGAGGCCTACGCTTGCGACGCGCTGGCCGAGCTCGGCGTGATCCCGAAGCAGGCCGCCAAAACCATCTGGGAAAAAGGCGGGGCCGCCAAGTTCGACGTCGAGGCGATCGACGAGATCGAGCGCGTCACCAAGCACGACGTCATCGCCTTCCTCACCCACCTCGGCGAATTCGTCGGTCCGGACGCCCGCTTCATTCATCAGGGCATGACTTCCTCGGACGTTCTCGACACCTGCTTTGCCGTGCAGCTCACCCGCGCCAGCGACATCCTTCTGGCCGATATTGACGGCCTGCTTGCGGCGCTCAAGCGCCGCGCCTTCGAACACAAGGACACCGTCACCATCGGTCGCAGCCACGGCATCCATGCGGAGCCGACCACCTTCGGCGTCAAGCTGGCGCAGGCCTATGCCGAATTCTCGCGCTGCCGCGAGCGGCTGGTGCACGCGCGCGAGGATATTGCGACATGCGCCATATCAGGTGCAGTCGGCACCTTCGCCAATATCGATCCCTATGTCGAAGAGCATGTGGCGAAGCAACTCGGATTGAAGCCGGAGCCGGTGTCGACGCAGGTGATCCCGCGCGACCGCCATGCGATGTTCTTTGCGACGCTCGCTGTCATCGCCTCGTCGATCGAACGGCTGGCGACAGAAATCCGCCATCTGCAGCGCACCGAGGTGCTGGAGGCCGAAGAGTATTTTTCGCCCGGGCAAAAGGGCTCGTCAGCGATGCCGCACAAGCGTAACCCGGTGCTGACCGAAAACCTCACCGGGCTTGCGCGCATGGTGCGTTCGTTCGCGATGCCGGCGATGGAGAACGTGGCGCTCTGGCACGAGCGCGACATTTCGCATTCGTCGGTCGAGCGCATGATTGGCCCGGATGCGACTGTTACGCTCGATTTCGCGCTATCGCGGCTGACCAGTGTCATCGACAGATTGCTCGTCTATCCCGACAACATGCTGAAGAACATGAACAAGTTCCGCGGCCTCGTGCATTCGCAGCGTGTGCTGCTGGCGCTGACCCAGGCCGGCGTCAGCCGTGAGGACGCCTACCGGCTGGTGCAGCGAAACGCCATGAAGGTATGGGAGCAAGGCGCTGATTTCCTTGACGAACTTTTGGCCGACAAGGAGGTCACCGCAGCCTTGCCCGAGGCCGAAATTCGTGAAAAATTCGACCTTGGCTATCATACCAAGCATGTCGACACGATCTTCAAGCGGGTGTTCGGAGAAGCGTGAGGCCACGCGGTTTTGACCGGTCCCAGCCGGCGGTTCCAAGCTGGAGCACCCCTCATCGGACCGCGGAGCCTGTCCTCGGGCTTGCCGAAAGCAAGACCCGTGGGCGGCCACCTTCTCCCACAAACAAGGGGAGAAGGTACGACGGCATCGACCTCGCCGCACCGTCAGGTTCGAATAATCAAGCCTTGCCGGGAACGGTCCTGATCACCGTTCCCCACGGGTCCTCGCGCGTCGCTGCATCAGTCGCATTGTCGGACCGCATTTCGACCCAGGCGAGGCCGGACCGGGAAGGATCGCGACGGCCGGCGCCGGCGCTCTGCCACGAATTGGCGCCGATGTGGTGGTGGTAGCCGCCTGATGACAGGAACACCGCCGCGCCACCATATTTCGCCATGGTATCGAAGCCGAATTCCTGGTGCCACCAGGCCTCGGCGTCTTCCGGCCGTCCGACGCGCAGATGGACATGGCCGATGATGCTGTTGTCCGGCATGCCCTGCCAGGCGGCATTGCCGGCGGGCACGTCGGCGACGACCGACGAAATGTTGAGCCGTTCGGTCGCCATCGCTATCTTGTCACCATTCCACTTCCAGTCCTCATGGCGGCGGTCGGAATAGATCTCGATGCCGTTGCCTTCGGGATCGGTCAGGTAGAGCGCCTCGCTGACCAGATGGTCGGAAGCGCCGTCGATGCCGATATTGTTGGCGATGGCGTGGTTGATCCAGCGCCCGAGGTCGGCCCGGCTGGGCAGCAGGAAGGCAGTGTGAAACAGGCCGGCGCTGCGCGGATCGTCAGGCTTCGCCGCTGCATCCGCTTCGATGTCGAGCAAGGGACGATTGGCGGCGCCCAGCGTGATCGTGCCGCCGGTGCGGCTCAGTTCCCGCAGCCCGACGACATCGCGATAGTAAGCGGCCAGGCTTTCAGCGTTCCGCGCGCGCAGCCCGACGCGGGCAACGCTGACCGGGGTCGTGGCGGCAAAAGGCAATTCACTCATCAAAGTCTCCGTTTGGGCGGCCTTCGACGAAATCCCCAAAACCAGGAGCCCGGCGCCACCTACCATCGTACGTCGTGTCAGTTCCAAATCCTGGTTCTCATTACACGGCTGTTTCTTTTCCCGATAACAGGTCGTCGATCGCGATCGTTCACACAAGACGGCAAGAAGCGAACATGGTGTTCACTATTTGTGAGTATCGCACCGGTCATCATCACGGTTGCACGAAACCGTGTCCCTCGCTACATGCGCGCCATGAAAGTCAGGGATGCAGACATTCTTATCGTGCCGGGCTACACCAATTCCGGCCCCGACCATTGGCAGAGCCGCTGGCAATCGAAATTGTCGACGGCGCGGCGCGTCGAGCAGGCTGAATGGTCGAAGCCAGTGCGCGAAGACTGGACGGCGAGCGTGGCGAAGGCGGTCAACGAGGCCGAGCGACCGGTCGTTGTCGTCGCTCATTCGCTCGGCGTCGCCGCCGTGATCCAGGCAATGCCACAGTTCCAGCGTCCGGTCGCCGGAGCCTTCTTCGTGGCGCCGCCCGACGTCGCCAACCCAGAGATAAAACCCAGGCACCTGATGACCTTCGGCCCTTATCCGCGCGAGCCGCTGGCATTTCCCTCGGTGGTGATCGCCAGCCGCAACGACCCGTTCTGCACCTTCGAGGTGGCCGAGGACATTGCCGGCGCCTGGGGCTCGCTGTTCATCGACGCCGGTGAGGCCGGACATCTCAACGCCGATGCCGGCTTCGGCCCGTGGCCCGAAGGCTCGATGACTTTTGCGAAATTCCTGACCGACCTTTAGGGGCCAACCGAGTCCCTGACGCTCTTCAGCAGGGTCTTTGCCCCCAGGCCGATCAGCGCATGCTCGGAGCCCATCGCCAGCAGCCGGTAGCCCATCGACACCACACGGCCGGCGATGGCCGGCTCAATGACGTAGATCGCGGCATGCTTGCCGGCCTTGCGCGCCCGCTCGGCGATCGAGGCGACTGTTTCCATCATGCTTTCGAGCGTCGAGTTGACGGCGGCGCCGTTCGACCAGGCAATCGAAAAATCCGATGGCCCGAGGAAGATGCCGTCGATACCCGGCGTGTCGAGGATGCCGTCGAGTGCATCGAGCGCGGCGCGCGTTTCGACCATGGCGAAGGCCATGGTGCGCGCGTTGCTGTCGCGCAGCCAGTCGGCATAGTCGCCCTTGCCATGACGCGGAAAGGCATAAGTCGGGCCCCAGGAACGCTCGCCGAGCGGCGGATACTTCATGGCGGTAGCGAACAGCCTGGCGTCCGCCACCGAATTCACCATCGGCGCAATCACCGCCTCGGCGCCGAAATCGAGCGCGCGGCTGGCCATGTCGAAGCGGCCGACCGGAATGCGCACCAGCGCCGGTTTGTTGGCGGCCAGCACCGGCCCAAGGCCGCGCAGCACGCTGTCCTCATGATGTCCGCCATGCTGCATGTCGAGCGTGACGGCATCGAACCCCTGTCTGGCAAGAATCTCGACCGTCAGGGCATCAGGCACGCCGGACCATGCGGTGCACAAGGTTTCATCGGCCGCAAGGCGTGACTTGAGGGACATGGGCGCCTTCCTTATTCGACCTCGCATCGGCCCAAAATCGCCGACAAAGTCGGCCCGACGCGAGGAGTCAAAGTTTTAGAGCGTACTTTCCGAATGGATGCACGTCGCTCTAATGCAGTTCAGCCGGAAACAGCTGCAAAGGCAAAGAAAAACCGCCCGGAGGGGCGAGGCGGTCGATTGGTCCAGCGTGTCGATTGGCTAAGAGCAAAGGGTCAGGTGTTCTTGATCTGCTCGATTGCCTGCGCCATCAGATCGTCCATGGTGCGGCGAATCTGGTGGTCCGACTGGACGACCCCGGCTTCGTCGAAATCCTTGCGGATCTTGCGGAAAACGTCGTGGTCGCCGGCTTCCTCGATATCGGCGAGGACGACCTGGCTGGCATAGGCTTCGGCGTCGGCCCCGGCCTTGCCGAGCTTTTCGGCGGCCCACAGGCCGAGCGCCTTGTTGCGGCGGGCCGCAGCCTTGAACCGGAGTTCCTCGTCGATTACGAACTTGCGCTCGAAGCCCTCCTCGCGATCTTTCATGCTGCTCATGGCATCCCTCCGGTCAAATCCGATTTGGTTGGCAGTCGAAGTATGTGTCTTGCCCAGCACAAACCAAAAGGCCGCGGGCCGGTCAATATGCTACATCACTTGCTGCGCTGCGGCATTTCATTCCGGAAAGCGGTGATTGAAAGGATTTGCCGATTGAGCAAACACTGCGATTGGGATAGACACCGGCATTGAACCCCTACCGTTGCCGCACTAATTTAGGCGTACGGACAGGAACTGGTCGCTTGCCGCCTGCCCGGAAATCCAGAGAAAAGATCAGATGAAAAATCGCCGCCGCATTTATGAAGGCAAGGCCAAGATCCTCTATGAGGGCCCTGAGCCGGGAACACTGATCCAATTCTTCAAGGACGACGCGACCGCTTTCAACAAGAAGAAGCACGAAATCGTCGATGGCAAGGGCGTGCTCAACAACCGCATTTCCGAGCACATCTTCAACCATCTCAACCGGATGGGCATTCCGACCCATTTCATCCGCCGGCTCAACATGCGCGAGCAGCTGATCAAGGAAGTCGAGATCATCCCGCTCGAGGTGGTCGTGCGCAATGTCGCCGCCGGCTCGCTGGCCAAGCGTCTCGGCATCGAGGAAGGCACTGTGCTGCCGCGCTCGATCATCGAATTCTATTACAAGGCCGATGCGCTCGACGACCCAATGGTGTCTGAAGAGCACATCACTGCTTTCGGCTGGGCAAGCCCGCAGGAGATCGACGACGTCATGGCGCTGGCCATCCGCGTCAACGACTTCCTCTCCGGCTTGTTCATGGGCGTAGGCATCCAGCTTGTCGACTTCAAGATCGAATGCGGCCGGCTGTTCGAAGGCGACATGATGCGCATCGTCGTTGCCGACGAGATTTCGCCGGACTCGTGCCGTCTGTGGGACGTGGCGACCCAGGACAAGCTCGACAAGGATCGTTTCCGCCGCGACATGGGCGGTCTGGTCGAAGCCTATCAGGAAGTCGCCCGCCGCCTCGGCATCATGAACGAGAACGAGCCGCCGCGTCCCGCCGGGCCGGTGCTCGTCGCCTCGACCGATGGCCTCAAAGGCAAGCCGCACTGAGATTTCTTGCCGCTCAACACGTCGAACAGGAGCATGTCCAGCGTGATCAAGGCCCGCATTACCGTCACTCTCAAGAACGGCGTGCTCGACCCGCAAGGCAAGGCGATCGAACACGCATTGTCCGGGATGGGCTTTGACGGCGTCGGCCAGGTTCGGCAGGGCAAGGTTTTCGACGTCGAGCTTGCTGAGAGCGACAAGGCCAAGGCCGAAGCCGATCTCAAAGCCATGTGCGACAAGCTTCTGGCGAATACGGTGATTGAGAACTATAGTGTGGCCATTACCTGAGGTTGTGCCGGAGGGCAGATGGCCGAGATTGATGGGAGCTTGATATTTGAAGTCCTCAAGTCCATTCAGTCGCGTCTGGACAGGATGGATTTGACGCTCGGGGAGGTAAAGTCCGAGCTTGGCTCTATCCGCGGCCATCTCATCGCCACCGAGGGCGACGTGAAGAACATTTATGGCGTGCTGGCTCGCCAGGACGAGCGCCTGGAACATATTGAACGCCGCTTAGACCTGCGCGAGCTTGCCGAAGCCCAGAGGCCTTACGAACCGAAATGAAATCAGCCGTCGTCCTCCTGCCAGGCCTCAACCGTGACCGCGACATGATCGCGGCGCTGACCAAGATTTCGGGAACGCCGCCGGTCACGGTCTGGCAGACCGACACCGAAATCCCCGACGTCGACCTGATCGCCATTCCCGGCGGCTTCTCCTTCGGCGATTATCTGCGCTGCGGCGCCATTGCGGCGCGCATGCCGGTGATGCGGGCGGTCGCCGAAAAGGCGGCCAAGGGCGTGATGGTCATCGGCGTCTGCAACGGCTTCCAGATCCTGGTCGAGGCCGGCCTCTTGCCGGGCGCCTTGATGCGCAACACGTCGCTGAAATTCGTCTGCCGACAGGTCAAGCTGCAGATCGCCAACGCCAACACAATGTTCACCCGCCGCTACCAGCCGGGCCAGATCATCCGCTCGCCGGTGGCGCATCATGACGGCAATTACTTTGCCGACGCCGAGACGCTGCGCAGGCTCGAAGGCGAAGGCCAAGTCGTGTTCCGCTATGCCGAAGGCACCAATCCCAACGGCTCGATCAACGACATTGCCGGCATCATCAACGGCCAGGGCAATGTGCTCGGCCTGATGCCGCATCCCGAGAACCTGATCGAAGCGGCGCATGGCGGCAGCGACGGCCGGGCGCTGTTCGAAAGCGCGCTTGGCATCGCCGCTTGATATCTTCAGCGTTCATCTTTTTTCCGAATTCGAAATAGGCGCCGCATGAGCCCGAGACAGACGATCGCCCGCCTCGCTCTTGTCGCCGCCGCCGGCCTTGTGCTCGCCTCCTGCCAGTCGAAGCCGAAGAACGCGCCGGCGCCTTCTGGCAAGAGCGCGGCGCTGCTTGCCATGGAACAGGTGGCGATCGCCGCCCACAAATGCTGGATCGCCAGCAAGGATCCCGCCTTCAAGCCCTATCAGATGGCCAACGAGCTGAATTCGTTCACCGGCACGCCGCGCTTCCTGCTGGTCCCGGTCAAGCATTATGGCGGAAAGCCGTTGCTGGTCGTGCAGGCACAGGGCAATTCACGCCGGGTGGACGTGTACGGTCCGCTGATGGCCGAACCGCTCGGCGCACGCATCAGTTCTGACATTGCCCGCTGGCAGGCTGGCAATCCGGCCTGCGGTGCGGCTGCATAGGGAAGTGAGCCGCTGCCTGCAGTCGAAGCCGGCGTATTCTCAGTCCCAGAACGGCCTCAGACCCTCACGATGGGCGTCGGCACGCGAGATGCCGATATCCCTAAGCTGATCGTCGGTCATCTCCAGCAAGACCAGCCGGCTGCGCCGGCGATCCAGCAGGCTGTCGATCCGGTTTGCGAGTGACCTGACCATACGAACCAGGCGACGGACATAGCCTTGCCGGCCTGACAGGCGCGCTCCGGGCAATTCAGCTCTTTTGTAACGGATTGTATCGATTGCAGCCATTTTCTTGCCACCAAAATTTCGAGATTGTACCCTTTTATCGCGCAAATCATATGTATTGACTCTTAATTCGGTGCAATATAGAAAATTGTCACCATGACAAATTGGCTTCCCGACCTTTCCACCGGCTCCGGGCCGCTCTATCAGCGGCTTGCAGATTCCATCGAAACGGACGTCGACCGTGGCTTGATCGCCGCCGGGGCAAAATTGCCGCCGCAGCGCGATCTGGCATACGACATCGGCACGACCGTCGGCACGGTCGGCAGGGCCTACCAATTGTTGCGCGAGCGGGGCCTGGTGAGCGGCGAAGTCGGACGCGGAACCTATGTGCTTGGCCGGCATGATGCCAAGACCGATCTGCTGGCGCCCGACCCGCAGGTGGAAGGCACGCGCTATATCGATGCGCCTCGCGGCAAACTGCGCTTCGACAGCACGGCTGCGCCTGATACCGGCCAGGGCGCCATTGTCGCCGATGTGCTTTCGCGCACGGCGCAGGAGCATCCGTACGAGATTTCAAGCTATACGCGGGATTTTCCCAACCGCTGGGTCGAGGCCGGCTGCAGCTGGCTGTCGCGAAATTCGTTTCGCCCAAGCCCCGATGGCATCGTTCCGACGCTCGGCACCCATGCCGCGGTTATGGCGGCGATTGCCGCGCTGACCACGCCCGGCGACTATATCGTCTTCGAGCACCTCACCTATTCGCAGATTTCTCGCAGCGCCGGCCTGATCGGTCGCCGCACCGCGCTGGTGACGTCGGACGCGGAAGGGCTCGATCCAGAGGATTTCGAGCGCGTCTGCGCGCAAAAACACCCGAAAATGATGTTCCTGATGCCGACGGCACAGAACCCCACACTGGTGACGCTGTCGGCGACGCGCCGCGAGGCCATCGCGCGCGTCGCGCGCGAATACAATGTCATCCTGATCGAGGACGATCTCTATGGCGATCTGACCGACGACCCGACGCCGCTCCTGGCCGAATATGCCCCCGAACGGACCATCGTTGCCGGCGGCCTGTCGAAATCGGTTGCGGCCGGCGTTCGCGGCGGCTGGCTCGCTTGTCCGCCGGCCTATCGCCACCGGATCCGGGTCGCTCACAAGATGCTGACGGGTGGCCTCCCCTTCCTGCTGGCGGAAGTGTGTAGCCGACTGGTTCTGTCCGGCCAGGCCAGCGAGATGCGCAAGCGCAGCATCGTCGAGATCAACGCGCGCGTGGCGATCGTGCGCGAGACACTAGCCGGGTTCGACTTCAACGCACTAGACAATGTGCCCTTCGTCTGGCTCACCCTGCCTGATCCATGGCTTTCCGGCACCTTCAAGAACGCCTGTCTCGAACATGGCGTGCTCATCGACGATGAGGACGAGTTCAAGGCCGGGCGTTCCGAGCAGGTTTTTCACGGCGTGCGGTTTGGCGTTTCACAGCCGGAGCGACGAGAGGACATCGCGGGCGGCGTCGGCGTGATCCGGCGGCTGCTGGACGAGGGCCGCGCCGGCTACGACAGTTTCTCCTGAACCGGCTTGAAACCGGCGGGCCGAATGGCGATCTTTCGCTACTTGCTGCACCGAGACCGTTTGGAAACTCTACTCTGGCGGCCATCTGGCAGCGTTTTCTGCGCTTCCGGTGCTCACGGACCTAAATGTCCGCTGCGCGCCGGTTCTCGAAACCACCACCATGTGACTCGCCAGAGCGAATTTCGAAAACAGTCTCTTACCGCTTTCCATCGTTTTTCGTCGCTTGATGGGTGTATCGGCTGCAAAGCTTGCGATAAGACGGGGCTCGATCCCAGGGACATAAATTGACGCCCATGACCATTTCCAATTCCGTGCCGATCACTCCGGAACTCATTGCCGCGCACGGGCTGAAGCCCGACGAATATCAGCGCATCCTCGATCTGGTCGGGCGCGAGCCGAGCTTTACCGAGCTCGGCATCTTTTCGGCGATGTGGAACGAGCACTGCTCGTATAAATCCTCGAAAAAGTGGCTGCGCACGCTGCCCACCACCGGGCCGCAGGTCATCCAGGGCCCGGGCGAGAATGCCGGCGTGGTCGATATCGGCGACGGCGACTGCGTCGTCTTCAAGATGGAGAGCCACAACCATCCCTCCTTCATCGAGCCCTATCAGGGTGCGGCGACCGGCGTCGGCGGCATCCTGCGCGATGTCTTCACCATGGGCGCCCGGCCGATCGCGGCAATGAACGCGCTGCGCTTCGGCGCGCCGAACCATCCCAGGACCAGGCACCTGGTTGCCGGCGTCGTTGCCGGCGTCGGCGGCTACGGCAATTCCTTCGGCGTGCCGACGGTCGGCGGGGAAGTCAATTTCGACGCGCGCTACAATGGCAACATCCTGGTCAACGCCTTTGCGGCGGGGCTGGCCAAGACCGATGCGATCTTCCTGTCGGAAGCCAAGGGCGTCGGCCTGCCGGTCGTCTATCTCGGCGCCAAGACCGGCCGCGACGGTGTCGGCGGCGCCACCATGGCCTCGGCCGAATTCGACGACAGGATCGACGAGAAGCGGCCCACCGTTCAGGTCGGCGACCCGTTCACCGAAAAATGCCTGCTCGAAGCCTGCCTCGAACTGATGGCGTCCGGCGCCGTCATCGCCATCCAGGACATGGGTGCTGCCGGCCTCACCTGCTCGGCGGTCGAGATGGGCGCCAAGGGCGACCTCGGCATCGAGCTCGACCTCGACAAGGTGCCGGTGCGCGAGGAGCGCATGAGCGCCTATGAGATGATGTTGTCGGAGAGCCAGGAGCGCATGCTGATGGTGCTGCGCCCCGAAAAGGAAAAGCAAGCCGAGGCGATCTTCCACAAATGGGGCCTCGACTTCGCCATCGTCGGCAAGACAACCGACGATCTGCGCTTTCGCGTGCTGCACCAGGGCGATGAAGTCGCCAATCTGCCGATCAAGGACCTTGGCGACCAGGCGCCAGAATATGACCGTCCCTGGACCGAGCCGAAGAAGCCGGCGCCGATGGCGGCCGGCGATGCACCGCAAGCGGATGTCGCCGAGGCGCTGCTGAAACTGCTTGGCGGGCCCGACCTGTCCTCGCGCCGCTGGGTATGGGAACAATACGACACGCTGATCCAGGGCAATTCGCTGCAGCTTCCGGGCGGCGATGCCGGCGTGGTGCGCGTCGAGGGCCATCCGACCAAGGCGCTCGCCTTCTCCTCCGACGTGACGCCGCGCTATTGCGAGGCCGACCCTTACGAGGGCGGCAAGCAGGCGGTGGCCGAATGCTGGCGCAATCTTACCGCCACCGGCGCGCTGCCGCTCGCGGCCACCGACAACCTCAATTTCGGCAACCCGGAACGACCCGAGATCATGGGCCAGTTGGTCGGCGCCGTGAAAGGCATCGGCGACGCCTGTCGCGCGCTCGGCTTTCCGATCGTCTCCGGCAATGTCTCGCTCTACAACGAAACCAACGGGCAAGGCATCTTGCCGACGCCGACCATCGGCGGCGTCGGACTGATCGCCGACTGGTCCCAGATGGCGCGGATCGGCTTTGCCGCCGAGGGCCAGATGATCCTGCTGGTCGGCGCGCCGTCGATGTGGGGAACGCATCTCGCCCAGTCGGCCTATATGCGCGACATCCATGGCCGCACCGATGGCCCGCCGCCGCCGGTCGACCTCGACCACGAAAAGCGCGTCGGCGACCATGTACGCACTCTGATCGCCTCCGGCGTCGTCACATCAGCGCATGACGTTTCCGATGGCGGCATTGCCGTCGCGCTGGCCGAGATGGCGATGGCGTCCGGCATCGGCGCAACCGTCCCCGGCCTGGTCGGGACCGACCCGATCCCGGTCTGGTTCGGCGAGGATCAGGGCCGCTACCTCTTGACGCTGTCGATCGATCCGCAAAGCGAGGAATGGGACGCCATTCGCGAAGAGCAGAGCAAGCTCGGCATCTTCGCGCCGTGGATCGGCTCGACCGGCGGCAGCGACCTGAAACTCGGCGAGGCGCGGGCGATCGCTGTCGGCGAATTGACCGCTGCCCACGAATCCTGGTTTCCTCGCTTCATGGCAAATGAGGTCGTGGACCCCTGATTTGATCGAGCGGGGTCGTTGCGGTGTGGTTCATCCGCCGTTTCGATCATATCTATGAGATCTGAACAAGGAATCCTCGCATGGCAATGGACGCGCACGACATCGAACGGTTGATCAAGGAAGGCATTCCGGACGCCAAGGTGACGATTCGCGACCTGGCCGGCGACGGCGACCATTATGCGGCCGAAGTGGTGGCCGAAAGCTTTCGCGGCAAAAGCCGCGTCCAGCAGCATCAGATGGTCTATGACGCGCTGAAGGGCAATATGGGCGGCGTGCTGCACGCGCTCGCACTGCAGACCAGCGTGCCGGAGTAAGCTTTTTTAGGACTTTGCTGGCTTGGGAAGATAGCCGTCCGATGCTCTTGGCCCAGGCCATCCTTTGCGCCATTTGCGTGACAAGGCGGCAAACGTCTTGTTTCAGGCAACCTATGGGTTTATTTGAAAGGGAATGTTTCGAGCCCGGCTCCCGCGGGCATGAAAGGATTTTCTATGAGCGGTATCAACGACTACATCGACAGCGAAGTGAAGGCCAACGACGTCGTTCTCTTCATGAAGGGCACGCCCGGTTTCCCGCAATGCGGATTTTCCGGTCAGGTCGTGCAGATCCTCGACTATATCGGGGCCGACTACAAGGGCGTCGACGTGCTGACCTCGGCCGAGCTGCGGCAAGGTATCAAGGAATACTCCAACTGGCCGACGATCCCTCAGCTCTACGTCAAGGGTGAGTTCGTCGGCGGTTGCGACATCGTCCGTGAGATGTTCCAGGCTGGCGAACTGCAGACGTTCCTCGTCGAAAAGGGCGTCAGCGTCAAAGGCGCCGCCTGACGAACATTTAGGGCACTTCGCCAAGCTGACTATCTCCCCGGTATCGGGGCACAAGACGAATGAATGCGCCGGTGCGCCGGCGCTTTTTCGTTTGAAGATCGGACTTTGCCGTGGATCAGCATGCAGAAGCGCAGCAACAGGCAAGCACCTTGCCTATTCCGCGCTGGGAATTCATCGCGCTGTGCGCGGCGTTGATGGCGCTCAACTCGCTGGCCATCGACATCATGCTGCCGGCGCTGCAGCAGATCGGCGCCTCGCTGGGCGTGGAAAATGAAAACCACCGCCAATATGTGATTGCCGCGTACATTCTCGGCTTTGGCGGCGGACAGCTCTTCTTCGGGCCGATCTCGGACCGCTTCGGACGCCGCGCTCCGCTCGTCGTCGGACTGGTTATCTATGTCGCAGCGGCGAGTGCGGCGGCGATCGCCCCGACATTCGCTACGCTTATCCTGTGCCGGGTGGTGCAAGGCATAGGCGCCGCGGCCACACGTGTCATCGCCGTCTCGATCGTGCGCGATACGTTCGACGGTCGGCGCATGGCCGAGGTGATGTCGCTGATCTTCATGGTGTTCATGGCGATTCCGGTGGTGGCGCCAGGCATCGGCCAGTTCATCATGCTGTTTGCCTCCTGGCACTGGATCTTCATCACCATGGCGGCAGGCGCACTGGTCGTCTCAGCCTGGTCGCTGCTGCGGCTGCCCGAAACGCTGCATCCCGAATATCGCCGGCCGCTGACGGCATCATCCGTCCTTGGCGGTTTCCGCATCGTGCTGACCAATCGCATCGCGCTATGCTATGCCTTCGCCAGCACTTTTGCCTTCGGTGCGATGTTCGGCTTCATCAACTCGGCGCAGCAGATCTATGTCGACGTCTTCGGCGTCGGCGAGATGTTCCCGCTGATTTTCGCAGGGATCGCCGGCGTGCTCTCCTTTTCGAGCTATTTGAATTCGCGCCTTGTCGGCCGCATCGGTATGCGCCGCCTGTCGCAAAGCGCGCTGCTCTTGTTTCTGGCCATCAGCCTCGCCTGGCTGGTCGTTTCCATCCAGATGAAGATGCCGCTCTGGCTTTTCATCACCTTCTTTGCCGGCACGATGGTCCCGTTCGGCGCACTCGGCGCGAATTTCAACGCACTCGCAATGGAGCCGCTCGGCCAATTGGCCGGGACGGCGTCGTCCATTCTGGGCTTCATGCAGACCTTCCTCGGCGGCGTGCTCGGCACGCTGATCGGCCAAGCCTTCAACGGCACGGTGACGCCCTTGGCCGCCGGATTCTGCAGCGTTTCGCTTGGCGCATTGGTGATGGTGCTGATCGCCGAGCGCGGCAAATTCTTCCAGCCGCAGAACCCGCCGGTTTAAGGCCGGGCGCGTTTCAGGATTCATCCCCGCTCGCTGCGGTGAAGCGAGGGAACAGCAAACGCCCTGCGATCGCCCCACCCATCCTGTCCGAAACCGGCAGTGGCAGAGCCTTGTCGAGGGCCTCGAGGACGGAGGCGACGAAAGCCCGGTTGAGGCTGCCATCATCCCCCAGACGGGAGTAGGTGGCGCGAGGCTTGCCGATAAGTGTGCCGTTTCGGCGAATTGAGAACTGCAGCGTCAGGGTCATGCCCGCGGTTCCGGGCGGCGGCTCCCAGCAGGCGACGATCGCGGAGAACATCTCGTTTATGGTGTTGATGGGATCGGGATTGCGACAGCCGCGTTCCTGCGATGTTGCCGCGTCAGGCCCGGCAACCAGGGCAAGGGTAAGGGCGACAATTGCGGACCGAGGTTTCATCTCGGGTCTCCGGTTTCGCGCGATAAATGTAATCGAATTTATCGACGAAAGCTTCCATCGAGTATCAGCGCTGCGGATGGATCCTTTCAGACGTCGGCGCTTTAGTGGCGCACCATGCCGGCGTCGACGTTCAGCGTCTGGCCGGTGATCCAGCGTGCGTCATCCGAGGCCAGGAACGACACCACATCGGCGATATGTTCCGGCTGCCCTTTGCCTTTCATAGCCTGCAGCATCTCGACGAAGCCGAACGCCTCGTTGTGCGGGCTCGCCTTGACCCCATCGCTCTCGATCAGGCCCGGCGTCACCGCGTTGGCGGTGATGTTGTATTTGCCGAGTTCTGTGGCGAGCGCCCTGGTGAAGCCGATGACGCCGCCCTTGGCCGCGACATAGGCCGCCATGTTCGGCGTGCCGGCAAAGAAGCTGTTGGAGGCGATGCTGATCACCCGGCCGGCCTTGCCGGCGGCACGCATCTGGTCCGTTGCCGCGCGGCTGACGATGAAGGTTCCGGTCAGATTGACGTCGATGATCTTGCGCCAATGGTCGAGGTCGACATCGTCCCAGGCGACGAAGGGCACGATGCTGGCGTTGTTGACCAGGATATCGATGCCACCGGTCAGTGCCTGGATCTCGGCGAACAGCGCCTTGACGGATGCCGGATCGGAGATGTCAGCGGCGATCGCCTTCGCTTTTGCGCCGATCGCCGCCGCCGCCGCTTCGGCGCCTTCCGCATTGATGTCGCTGACGATGACGGTCGCGCCATCGGCGGCCAAGCGCGCGGCGATCGCCTTGCCGATGCCTTGTGCGGCCCCGGTAACCAGGGCGGTCTTTCCCGCAAGCCGTTCAGTCATTTCCGTGCTCCATGTGATCTGTGACTTCATCTCAGGCGTCGGCGTCGATAACGGCGAGCGCCGCGTCGATGCCTTTGCCGACCGCGAGCTTTTCGCCCAAAGCATTCATCGCGCCGCCAAGTGCCGTCAGCGCCGCGATCGCATAGATCGGCTGGGCGGTCGGGCCCATATGGCCGATGCGCGTCAACTTGCCCAATGTCTCGCCCCGGCCCGACGAAAACACCACGCCGTAACGGGCGCGCGCAGCCTGGCGAAGCGCCTCCTCGTCGATGCCTTCGGGCGTCCGGACGGCAGTCGTGGTCGGCGATGCGATGATGTCGCTGGCCGCCCAGATCGACAGACCCATCGCGGCGACGCCGGCGCGCATGGCCTTGGCGGTGAGCGCGTGGCGCGCCCACACCGCCGCCGGTCCCTCATTGAGGTAGAGGTCGAGCGCGACGTCGAGCCCGTTCACTTCCGCGACAGACGGCGTGAACGGAAACGGCTTGTCCTTCGACCACGCATGCTCCCAATCGACGATGCTGAGCATCGACGCGCGCGGCGCCAGTGGATTGGCCTTCATTTTCGCCCAGGCCCGCTCGCTGACGCCCATCATCGTCAGCCCGGGAGGCGCGCCGAGGCATTTGTTCGGGCCGGTGACATAAATGTCGGCCTTGCAGTCCTCCGGATGCGTTTTCATGCCGCCGAAGGACGAAACGGCGTCGACGATCAGATAGGCGCCATGCCCCGAAACCAGCGCGCCGATGGCATCGATCGGGTTGACGGTGCCCGACGGCGTGTCGTGATGGCAGACGGAAACGATGTTGATTTCCGGATGCGCTTCCAGCATTGCCGCAACCGCCTGCGGGTCGATCGCCTCGTTATAGGGCACCTCGATTTCGAGCAGATGCGGCGAATAGCGCTTTGCCCAATAGCCAAAACCCTTGCCGTAGACGCCCGAGGCAAGGTTGAGCACGACGTCGTCGGGCGTGATCAGGGAGGCTGCCGCGGCCTCCAGGCCAAGGACCGGCTCGCCATGCAGAATGACCGGCTTGTTGGACAGCCGCATCGCCTTCTGCGCCTTGTCGACCACACGCTCGTAAAAGAGCTGGAACGCCGGGTCGTAATCGTAGAGCACGGTGCGGCCGAGGCCGCGCAGCACATCGGGATAGGCGTTCACCGGCCCGGCGGTGAGCGTGATGACCGGTTCGGCGTGTTCGAGATAGCGCATGGTCTTTGTCTCTTCGTTGGCGGCGGTCAGCCGTAGAATTGCGTGCCGGTCCGATAGGTCTTGAAGTTTTCCATGTCGTGCGAATACATCAGCTCGGCCCCATAATCCTCGGCGAGCTTCTTGACCTTGCGCATCGAGTTGACACCCGCCACCGGGTCGATATGGAAGGCCGCCTGGCACAGCGTTTCAAGGCTCTTCTGCGTGTAGGCCGCATCGATGGTGAACATGATCGGCTTGCGCTTGGGAAATTCGACAAGCAAGCTGTAATGGCCGATAGAATGGCCGGGCGTCGAGATCAATTTGACCCCCCTGGCAAGCTCGACATCGCCGTCGATGCCCTCGAAGGTCGAGTTGGCCCGCGTCGTGCCCTCCAGCAATTGCGCGGTCGCGCCACGCGCTTCGGCAGCCTCCGCTGAAAAGCTCAGATCCGAATAGCCAAGGTGCTCGAAAGGCTGAGGATTGCAGGCCTGCGGCACCTCGGTGCGATGACAGATCTTCTTGGCATGCGGAAAATACTTGTTGCCGCCGCAATGGTCGAAGTGGAAATGCGAGTTGACGACGACGTCGATATCCTTCGGCTCGAGGCCGAGCAGCGCCAAGGCGCCGGGAATGGTCTGGTGCTTTTCCTGGATCGGCTTTTCGAAAGGCAGCACCTTCATGACGTGGTCGTAGTCGTAGCCGGTGTCGATGAGAAACCGGCCCTCGGCATGCTCGATCAGGATCGAATAGACGGGAAAGCGCACTTCGCCGCCGGGGCCGCGATTCCAGAACACGTGATAGCCGTCGAGAACGAGCGAGCCACCATCGAGCAGGTAGACCTTGGTATCCGACATTTTGTTCTCTCCTCTGTTGGCGCGGGTCCCGTCCGCGCCTGAACCTGATCAGCGCACGCCGCGCTCGTATGGAATGCCGAGCGCTGCCGGCAGGCTGGCCCGCCGGCCGAACAGAACCAGCATGATCATCACCGCCAGGAACGGCAGCATCTGGATGACGTCGGTTGGTATGTTGATGCCGGCCACCTGCATGGCTGTCATCAGCGACAGGCACACGCCGAACAACAAGGCACCGAACAGCACCCAGACCGGGCGACCACGCGCCAGCATGGCCAGCACGATTCCGAGAAAGCCCGCGCCATTGGTGATGAAGGGAATGAACAGGCCGGCGCCGACATTGGCGAGAAAGGCGCCGCCAAGCCCTGCCAGCGCTCCAGTCGTCAGCACGGCGATGGTGCGGGTTCGTGCGACGTCGATGCCGGCGACGTCAAGCGCGGCCGGCTTGTCGCCCGCCGCCTGCAGGTTCAGGCCGAGCTGCGTGCGCCGATAGATGTAGCCCATGGCGAAAACCAGTGCTACCGCCAGGTAGACGATCAGATGCTGCCTGAACAACGCCGGCCCGATCACCGGAATGCCCGACAGCAACGGAATGACGGTCACATCCACCGCTGGCAGGCGGGGATAGCTGCGCGAAAACTGGAAATGGTGGAGCAGCGCCGTCAGGCCTTCAAGTCCCAATGTCAGCGCTATGCCGGTGACGATCTGGTTCAAGCCGATGCGCACGCAAAGCAGCGCCATGACCAGCGCCACGGCGATACCGCCGCCGGCGCCGGTGAGAAAGCCCAGCCACAGCGATCCGGAATAGAAGGCGCCGACGAAGCCGAGATAGGCGCCGGCCAGCATCATGCCTTCGATGCCGATATTGAGCACGCCGGCCTTTTCGGACATCTGTTCGCCGAGGCCAGCCAGCAGCAGCGGGATCGCCGCGGTGACGGCGCCAAACAAAAGCGCGCTGAGAAAGACTTCGCTGAACAGCCCGGTCATAACTTCAGGCCCTCCGCGACTGATTGTAGCGGTGATCGACGTATTCGGCGAGCGCGAGCACGATCAGCACGATGGAGACCAGCACCAGCGTGAAATGATTGGGCACGCCGAGGCGGCGGGCCGCGCTCTCCCCGCCGATCGACAGCACCGAAAGCAGGAACACGAAACCGATGGCGGCAAAGCCGTTCATGCGGGCGAGGAACACGACGGGAATGACCGCCAGCCCATAAGCGGGGTTCCAGTCGGCGCGGACGTTACCTTGGACGCCGAGGATATCGACAGCGCCGGCAAGTCCGGCCAGCCCGGCCGAAATGGCGAAGACGGCAATGGTGAGCTTCGGCACGCCGAGCCCCGCATGGATGGCCGCGCGTGGGTTGGCCCCGACGATCCTCAGCCTCAGGCCGAAGGCCGTGCGCGTCATCACCAGATGTACGGTGATGATCGCCGCCAGTCCCAGAAGCAGGCCGCTGGTGATGGTCGTGTCGAACAGGCGCGGCAGCCGGTCCTCGACCGGCAAGGTGCGGGTCTGCGGCACGGTCGTGCCCGGATCGCGAATCATCAGCTTGACCAGCACATTGGCAAGCGAGGTGCCCAGGAACGTCATCATCAGCGTGGTGATGATCTCGTTGACGCCCTGATAGGCCCGCAAAAGGGCTGGCACCAGCGACCAGAGCATCGCAACCGCCATGGCGATGACGAACGAGCAGATTAGCGCCAGCCAGGCAGGCATGACTTCCACGAAAACCGGAGCGCTGGCGGCGGCCGTTACCGCGCCGAGCAGGAACTGGCCATCGCCGCCGAGATTCCACATGCCGGCGCGAAAGGCCACGATCAGGCCGGCGGCAAGAAACAGCAGCGGCGCCATGCGCGTCAGCGTCTGCTGGATGCCGAGCGGCGACAAAAGCCCTCTCTCGAGCACAAAGCCATAATATGCAAACGGGTCGACGCCGACGGCAAGCAGGATGCAGCCGGCGATGATAAGCGCGGCCAGTATAGGGCCGATGGTCATCAGCAGCCGATGCTGGATATCGCGGCGCGTGACCACAGCGGCCGTGGCATCGAGTGCGGTTGCGCCGGCGGCTGGGACGGTGTCGATGCTCATGCGGCAAGTCCGATCATCAAGCGACCGATCTTGGAGCGGGCATCGCCGACATTCTCGACCGTGCCGACCAGCGAGCCGTTCGAGATGACGGCGATGCGGTCGCACATGCTGAGCAACTCCTCCAGGTCGGTGGAGATGAGCAGCACGGCAAGGCCGCGTGCCGCCGTATCGCGGATTCGCTGGCGCGAAGCCAATGTATTGGCGAGATCGAGGCCATAGGTCGGCTTGTTGAAGATCACCACTTTTGCGCCTTCGGCGAGTTCGCGCGCCAGCAGCACCTTCTGGATATTGCCCCCGGAGAGTCGGGCGACCGGCGTTTTCAGGCTGGGCGTGCGCACGTCGTATTCGCGGACGAGCTGAGCGGCGCGCTTGTCGATTTCAGCGCGCTGCTCGACGCCGTTGCGCCAGAAGGGAGCGGCGCCGACCTGCTTGAGGAAGAAATTGATCGAGACCGGAAAAGTCCCGACCGTGCCCTCGCCGAGCCGATCGTCGGTCAGGTAGCGAAGGCCTCGCTCACGGCGTTCGCCGACGCTCAGCGCCTCGATGGACGTGCCCTGCAGCCGCACCGAACCGCTCACCGTCGCCCGCTGGCCGGCCAGCGCCTCCGCCAGTTGCTTCTGGCCATTGCCGTCGATACCAGCGATGCCCAGCAGCTCGCCTGGACGGATGTCGAACGAAATCGATAACAGGCCCGGCGCGTCGTCTGTCGGTGCGACCGCGAGTTCATGGACCTGAAGCAGCGGAGCCGCTCCGGCGTGAATGGTGCGAACCGGACGCTCGGACGCTTCCGGGTCGTGTTTCTGCTTGCCGAACATCAATTCGACGATCTCCGAAACGATCGCCTGCTCGCCTAGCGCCCGAAACCGCTCGGGAGGAATTTCGCCGACCTTGCGGCCGAGTTTCAGCACCGAGATTCGATCGCCGAAGGCCGCCGCCTCCTTGAGCTTGTGGGTGATGAGGACGATTGCCAGCCCCTGTTCGACAAGGCGGCGCATCAGCGCTCCCAGCTCATCGATGCCTTTCGGCGTCAGCATCGAGGTCGACTCGTCGAGGATCAGAATCCGGCTGTTGCGCACCATCGCGCGCAGGATCTCGACCTGCTGCTGTTCGCCGAGCGAGAGTTCCGACACCTTGGCATGCAGCTTGACCGTGATACCGAGCGCCCTGGTGATTTCGGCGACGCGCGCTTCCAGTTCCTCGGTCTTGGGCCGCTGCCACCACGGGCCGCCGAGCAACAGGTTTTGCGCGACCGTCAGCGTCGGCACCAGCATCATGTGCTGGAATACGGTTCCGATGCCGAGCGCCAGCGCATGGCGCGGCGAGGTGATCGCGATAGGCTCGCCGTCGACCAATATGCGGCCCTCGTCCGGCTGCTGCAGGCCGGACAGCATGCCGATCAAGGTGGATTTTCCGGCGCCGTTTTCACCGAGCAGCACATGCACTTCACCCGGACGGATCGCCAGATCGACGCTGTCGTTGGCGACGACGCCGGGAAACCGTTTGGTCACGCCTTCAAGCGCGACGATGTCGTGCTTGTCGACCGACAATGAGGACCCACTACTCATGAAAGCCAAGGCCTTGAAAACATGAAATCGGTCCGGAGGGGTGAATTGTCACCCCTCCGGAAGCGTGCATTGAAGCGCCTTACTGGGCAACGCTGGTCATCAGCGCCCTGACGGCTGCTGCATCATAGACCGGATCGACCTTGGTCTTGCCGGAAACGATGTCCTCGCGCAGCGCCTGGATCTCCGCCCATACATTGTCCGGGATCGCAGCGGTTTTCAGAAGCTTGACCGAATCGTCCTTGAGGCCGATCGAGTAGCTCTTGGTGCCGAACGTGTCGGCCTTGAGGTCGGCGATCATCGCCGCATAGACCGGCTCGATGTTCCAAACCACCGACGACAGCAGGAAGCCTTTGTCGATCGGCGTCTTGTCGCCGATGACGTCGATGAAATAGACCTTGCCGCCATCGCCGGCCTTGGTCGTCTCGACCGCCTGCAGCATGCCGAAGCTCGAGCCGTTGCCCTGGCCAAAGATGATGTCGGCGCCCGATGCGATCACGCTTTCGGTAACGCGCTTGCCGCCGGCCGCATCGCTGTAGGCGGCGGGTCCGATCACCGCATAGGTGACCTTGACGTCCGGGTTCTCGGCCTTCACACCTTGCGCGAACGCCGCCGACTGCGAGTTCCACGACGGAGGCTCGCCGGACACGACGATGCCGACCGACTTGGAACGCGACATCTTGGCGGCGAGACGGCCGGCAAGGTACGCGCCTTCGTGACCGCTCAGCGTGTAGTCTGCGACGAGCCCGGCCTCCAGGCCGGTCGGCGTGTCGACGATCGCCACTGGCACCTTGGTTTCCTTGGCGATTTCGGGAGCCGCGGTGTTGTACCCGCTGGCATGGGCAATCAACAGGCTGGCGCCGTCGGCTGCCAGTTCGCGCAATGTCGGGCGCACGTCGCCATAGCCGAGCCCCTGCGCCGTCACTATCTCGACACCGGCAGCTTTCGCCGCTGCCTTGGCAGCGTCGATGCCTTGCTGGTTCCAGCCATAATCGGTGCCTTCTTCCGGCGTCAGGATGGCAATGGACTTGACTTCGGCGGCAAGTGCATTACCCAGCAAGAGGCCGCTTAATATAACAGCGCTTACGCTACCCTTCAGGAACTTAGACATGTTACCCTCTCTGTTCGGTTGACCCAAGATATTCTTATTGTTATTGCGCAAAAGCGAGGTAGACTGCCTGAACAATTCCACACGGAGTTCAGGCAAGGTGGTTGTGCGATACATTCTTCCGATAATTCTGGCGTTCACATCGTTCGCCAACGCGGTTGAATTGCGGCACATCACTGTGCGAACCGGCACCGAAGGGCTCGATCCGGTGCCGCTGACGATCTCGAATGCGGGGCGTGAGGCGCTTTCCTGCAATGCAGACTTCGCCCACTGGTATTCGGCCACGATCGCCACCGCGGCGCCTGGCAAGAGCGCCCGTGTCGAGCTGTGGTTCGATCCAGAAACCGGGACATTTGCGATCCTCAACGACAAGCGCGAAAACCTGCCCGTCGAGCGGCTGTGGTGCGGCCTCGCCAGACAAGCATACGCCACGCGCGTGCAAATCGTGCTCGACCGGACCAGTGCAAGAAAGGGGCAAATGGCCGTCACCTGTAGCAGAGCGGACGACAGCCTGGTCTGCCGGTAGACGCTCGCTTTTTGCCAGGTCAGACACCGCCCCCGACCTTCACTCTGCCGCCAGGAATTTGTCGGTGAAGACGTCGTCGGCCGACAGTGCCGTTTTGAGCACGCCCTGATCCGTCAGCGTCTTCAAGGTCTCTTCCCATTGGGTCTTCGTCATCCAGCCGAGGCCGTGTTCCTTCGTCGCCGGGCTGTTGAACGTCGAAGCTATGTCGGCCTTGAGCTGGGCCAGCAGCACATCCTTCTTCTCCGCATAGCCAGGAACGGCCTTGGCGGTGATTTCGGCAGCTTCTTCCGGATGGGCCGCGACATAGTCGAAAGCCTCCCTGTAGGCCTTCACGAAGCGGCGCACGACATCGGCATTGTCCTTGATCATCGCTTCAGAGGTGAACAGTCCCGAGCCATAGGCCTTCCACCCGTGATCCGCGCCGAGCATGATGCTCAGCGACCCTGGTCCGCCAGCCTTGGCTTCAAGTTCTGGCACTTCGGCGTCGAGATAACCGACGACCGTCTGGACCCGTCCGAGCAGCAGGTAGCTTTCGTAAGGCGGCGAGACGCTGTTGAGCGTCATGTCCTTCTCGCTCATGCCGTTGGCAGCCAGGAAGCCCCTGAAGAAAATGTAGGTGGAGCCCGCCGGGTGGATCCCGATGGTCAGGCCCTTGAGGTCTGAAGGCTTGGTCAGCTTAAGCGTCTTGGCGAGCGAAATAATGCCCAGCGGCGACTGCTGGTTGACCGCCGCGAGCGCCACGACGGGAACATTCTGCGACCTTGCCACGGCGAGCGTGGGAAGATCGCCGAAGCCGAATTCAGCGTTGCCGTTGCCCACCAGCCGCATGGCGTCCGGCGAGCCGGACCCTTTGCGGACCTCGCTCACATCGATGTCGTTCTTGGCGAAGAAGCCTTTTTCCTTGCCGACAAAGAACATGGCGTGATTGCCGCGCACCACCCAGTCGAGCTGGACGTTGACCGTGTCCGCCGCCAGCGCCGCGTTCGAGAACCCAAGCGCGCCGACAAACGCCGCAAAGGTGGCTGCCTTGATAAGAGAGCGTCTCAGCATTGTCTGTTCCCTTGTTTGGTTGTTCGAAAGATCCTAGGCTTGGCTGAATTTCGGCGCCCACGGCACCACGACACGTTCAAGAATTTCGGCTGCGTAGTAGAAGGCGATGCCGAGCACTGAAACCAGCAGCAGCGCCGCGAAGACAAGGGCCGTGTCGAGTTGGGTCGACGCGAATTGGATGACGTAGCCGAGCCCGTCCGAGGCTCCGGCAAATTCGCCGACGATGGCGCCGATCACGCTCAGGGTCGCGGCTATCTTGGTCCCGGCCATCAGGCTCGGAAGCGAGTGGGGGACACGGATCCTGAACAGGATCTGGGTCGGGCTGGCGCCGACCGAATTCATCAGCGACAGAAGCGAACGGTCGACCGATTGCATGCCGGCCAGCATCGACAGCGTCACCGGGAAGAAGGCGATGACCAGAATCAGACCGATTTTGGGAGCGAGCCCATAACCGAACCAGAGGATGAAGATCGGCGCCAGCGCGACCTTCGGCACATTCTGGAACAGCACGACGAGCGGGTAGAGCGCGCGGCCCAGCCAATCGAAGCGCACGATGACGAGAGCAAGCGCAATGCCGACTATGACCGAGACAAGAAAGCCAAACAGGATTTCGCCTGCCGTGACCACCGTCGCCTGCATGAGAGTGCCCCACTGCGCGACCAGCGATTTCGCAATCTCGGATGGGGCAGGAACGATAAAGGAAGATATCGAGAATATCCGCACCGCGGCTTCCCACAACACGATCGTCACCAGCAGAAGGATAGCCGCCGGAAGCCAGCTGCTTGTTGCCGCGTCCCAGCCGGAAACCGGTTGCGGCGATGAGACATTCATGAGGGGTTGCCTGCTCACGTCGCGCCTCCCGGCTGATGACTGGAGCGCAGCATCGTTCGAAGCTGAAGCACCAGCCTGACGAACTCGGGGACTTCGGTCACGGAAGCGTCGCGCGGATAAGGCAGCGGAATGTCCAGGCTCTGGGTAATGCGCCCCGGTTTGATTCCCAGCACATGAACCTGGCGCGACAACTGAATGGCTTCGTCGATCGAATGCGTCACGAAGACGATCGTCTTGCCGGTCCGCTGCCAGATCTCCAGCAGCGACTGGCCCATCGAATCGCGGGTGATCGCGTCAAGGGCGCCAAACGGCTCGTCCATCAGCAAGACCGCCGGATCGAGCGCCAAAGCCCGGGCGATGGCAACCCGCTGCCGCATGCCGCCAGACAGTTCGTTTGGGCGCTTGTGGGCGGCATCGCCAAGTCCCACCAGGTCCAGCATTTCCTGTCCACGCGCCCGCAGCGCCGAGCGCGACATCGATTTGTCGGCGATGCCGAGCAGCATCGAGGCATTGTCAACGGCGTTTTTCCACGGCAGCAGATTGGCATCCTGAAAGACCAGACCGATCATCCGCTTGCGCGCCGCTTCGCCTGGCGAAACGCCGGCAACCGAGACGCTGCCGCTGCTCGGATTTACCAACCCAGCCAGCACTTTGAGCAGCGTACTCTTGCCGCAACCCGAAGGGCCGATCAGGGAAACGAACGAGCCTTGCGGAACTGCAAGGTCTATATCCCTGAGGATCAGCTGGCGGTCCCGATCCGCGCCCATGACCACCGAAACGCCTTTGGCGGAAATGAGGTCGTCGTGGCGCATGTGGGTCGGTCGGCCGCCGGCGGGTCGAATGGTTTCAACCTGCATGGTCGATCACCCCATGCATCGTGATTGGCGGCAGCAGCGCTGTCTTGATGGCACAGTCCGCATGAACGGCCAACCGGGTGAAGTCCCCGGCATGGCCAGCCTCATGCCTAACTCGTGCCATCGGCTACTCCCGGCCCTCAAGGATGCGGCGCACCGCGACCAGCTTGCGCGCCCGTTCGCCTTGCAGCGCCCTTATCTGTTCGGGCGTGTAGGAGAACATGCCCTCGCCCGACTTGATGCCGAACTTCGATGCACCGGTCTTCTCCAGCACCATCGGCGCCACATCATCCCGATTGGAGAGATCGGCGTTCAGGAACGAAGAGACGGATTTGTAGATATCGAGGCCGGCCATATCGAGCAGCGCCATTGGCCCGATGACGGCGATCTTGTAGCCGATGCCCCAGGATACGCAGGTGTCGAGATCCTCCGGTTCGATGACGCCGCGCTCGACCAGATCCACCGCTTCACGCAGCAGCGCATAAAGCACGCGATTTTCGACGAATCCGGGAACGTCTTTCTTCACGACCACCGGCAACAGCCCGATCGAGCGGATCAGGTCGCGTATCGTCGCCACCGTTTCGGGCGCGGTCTTCTCGCCGCCGATCACCTCGATCATTGGGATGATGTGGGGCGGGTTCGACCAGTGCATGCCGACCATCCTCTCGGGGTGCGAGATATGGGCCTGCAGCTTGGTGATCGGAATACCCGACGTGTCCGAGGCGACGATCACCGAAGAGCCGATCAGCGGGTCGATGGCGCGATAGGTTTCGGCCTTGGTGTCGATATTCTCAGGCACATTCTCGATGACCAGTTCCGCCCCATCGACGGCCTCGGCGATGGTGCGGACGAAGCGCACCGTGCCGGCGCCCGTTGCCGGCACCTTGATGTCGAGACGGTCCAGAACCCCGCCGGCGATGTCGAGCGTGCCGCGGGCGCGTTCGACCGCGACATCGGAAACATCGTACGCCGCCACGTCGAGCCCGCCGCGCGAAAGCCGCGCGGCGATGCCCGGACCCATCGTTCCCAGTCCGATGAGAGCGGCGCGCTTGATCATCATGCGGCCCTTGCGGGAGCCGCAGCGATTGCCGCCTTGAAGGCTGGACGAGCGGCGATTGCGGCGACCCAGCGCTCGAGATTGGGCAGCGACGGCCGGTCAATCTTGAAGTCGATGCAGCGTTTCAGGATCGGTGCGCAGGCGATGTCGGCAATGGTCAGCTTTCCCAGCGCCAGGAATTCCTTGCCGGCCAGATGCCCGTCGACGATCTTGAGCTGCGCCACCAGGTCCTTGACCTGTTCCTCGTATTCGGCGGTCTGTTCCTCTGGCGTCAGCTTGGCGCCCTTGAAGGCAGCCATATAGCCAGGATTGACCGCCGCCAGCAGAAAATCCATCCAGCGCTCGACCTCGGTCTTTTCCGCAGGGGTGGCGCCATTCAGCCGCTCACCGCCGGATGCCGCGAGATAGCGCAGGATGGTGTTGGACTCCCAGATCACGGTGTCGCCGTCGACCAGCGTCGGGACTTTCGACGTCGGATTAAGCGCCTTGTATTCGGCCGTCTGGGTGTTTTCGAACTGGCGGCCGTAATCTTCGCGCTTGTATGGCGCGCCAAGCTCTTCGAGCATGAAGAGCACCTTTTGAACGTTGCCCGATGTCTGGCGGCCTAAGAGCTTGTACATATCATCTCCTCGATTGTGTCGTTGCCTACTTGCCGGCCGGCAGCGGCTTGTAGACGATAGCGTCCATTTCGATCTTGGTGTTGATGACGGCCTTTGCCTCCACCGTTGTGCGCGCCAGCACCGCGTCGCCGATCCCTTCGAGAAACGCCTTGTTGTAGCGGCCGAAGTCGCGCGTATCCTCGAGATAGGTGGTGATCCGCACGACATCGGAGAGCGTTGCGCCCTCATCGGCAATGACGCGCGCGATGGTCCTCAGCGTCGCCAGCGTCTCTTCCTCGATCGTGCCGCTGATCATGTTGTTGTTCTCGTCCTTCGGCACCTGGCCGGAGACGAAAATGAAATCGCCGGCACGCACCGCCGGATGAAACGGCAGGTTCGGATTCTTCTTGCCAATGGCGTAGTGGCTGGCGGATTTTCGCGTGCTGTCGCTCAACCTATCCCCCTAGAGAACGCTGGTTTCGATGATATCGACGCCACGGACGCGGTCGATGAGGTAGACGATGCCGCGATCGTCGACGGTGACGTCGTTGGAAGACGATCGCTCGGCGCCCTCAGGCGTATCGGGCACGAAATGGCCGACCTCCTTGGGTGCGAACGGGTCGGCGATGTCGACCAGCCGCAGCCCCTGGGCGAACCATGCAAACGGAATGACGGTGCCCTTGAACCGCTCGGAAGGCTGATGGCAGCCGGTCATTGGCGGTTGTGGTTCGCCATCCGGGTCGAGGCCAGGCACCTGGAAGGTCGAGATCGGCAGCGGGTTCGTTTCGTCGGTGATGTCGTAGATCCAGGTGAAGGCCGGCGGCGAAGGTCGGAGCTTGGCGACATCCTCGTCCGCCACCACCATGATGTTGCGGCCCTTGAGCGGCTGCGGGATCGGCAGGCATGTGTGCGTGGGATGCGGGAAGCTCGGGCTCGAATTGACATGCGAGACAAGCTTCGGCGTCGAAATGTCGGAAATGTCGAGGATGAACAGGCCGTGATGCCAGTAGCTGACATAGAGCCGGTCGCCCATGCGCAACGGATGGTGGCAGCGCGGCGTGACGTAATCATGCCACGGATACTCCTCGCCGCCGCCGGTCCATTGCCCCGGTATCCACCAGCGGCCGATTTCCACCGGATTTACCGGATCGATCAGGTCTAGGATCATCACGATGTTGCCGACATAGCCGTCGGCGGTCGGCGAGATATAGGCGTAGCGGCCGTCATAGTCGTAGCGATGCACGCCATGGCCGCCGGTTATCCACTTCGAGATCAGCCTCGGCTCCGCCGGTCGGGTCGTGTCGTAGAGCGCCAGGCCACCGCCGAAATCGGCCGGGCCCGCATTGCCGAAGCGCTCGTGGTTGATGATCATCAGACCGTCCTGGGCGCGCACCTTGTGCGAGTGCCAGCCGGGCGGAACGTCGATCGTCGCGACCTTCCTGGGATTGCGCGGATCGGAAATGTCGACAAGCGTCGTGCCGCTCGGCGGACGCATGTGGCCGATATAGAGAATGTTGCCGTCGACCCAGACCTGACCACCGCCCGGACAGTCGACATGGCCGATCTGCTTTGTGTTGAACGCCGAAACCAAATGCATCCGCCCTTGCTGCTGAACCGTCTCGTTCGATGTCCGCGCCATTATGGCGGCGCGGACGGTTTCCGCTGCAAACTAGACGATGCGGAGCAGATCGCCGGCCTGGTTGCGGCCCCAGCGTTTGTAGAGCAGCAGCGCCTTCTGTGTCGGCGCATCGGTCGCGCCGAAAAAGATGACCGGCTCGGTCGAGGAGCCATTGACATGCTCGACCCAGCAACCGCCCGGTATGGCGATCGTGTCGAACTGGTTCCAGTCGTAGCGCTTGCCGTCGATCATCGAATGGCCATTGCCGCGGAAAGGCGCCAACAGCAGGCTGGCGGTCTCGCGCTGCGGCAGCGTCTTTTCGCCCGGCCGCAACATCTGCACGTAGAAGTTGATCGTGCGGAAGACCGGGCCGCCGGTGGTGGGGTCGACATAGTCGATGACGATGCCTTCATGCGGATCGCCGTCCCAATCCTTGTGCGCGTCGAGGATCGCTTCCATCTTTTCCCAGCGATAGACATACATCGGCGACGACAGGCCACCGCCGCGCTTGTGGTCGACGAAGCGCGGCATCAGGCCGCCCTCGCCATAGATTCGCTGCGAATAATCGCTCGGAAAACGCGCGGTCTGCACCTTCTTCTCGACTTCCTTGCCGTCGACCATCTCGGTGTATTTGTGATCGAAATGCACGGCGTGCAGCGTCTCGACCAGCGGCAGGTCGAGTACCGAAAGGTTGACCGCCTGTTCGCCGCCGACCGTGCCGTGATTGTGCCAGGCGTCGTTCGGCGTCAGCACCATGTCGCCGGGGCCGAAAACCACGTCCTCGCCCTCGACGCCGGTAAAATTGCCCTTGCCGGTCAGGCCAAAACGTATGGCGCTCGGCGAATGCTTGTGCGGCGGCATGATCTCGTCCGGATCATTCAGGCGATAGGCGGTGTACATGGTGCTGACCGAGGCGCGCTTGGGCGCGAGCCCCGGATTGACCAAGATCAGCGACCGGCGCTCGCTGTCGTCCATGGTCACCAGTTCGGCGGCGCGCTGCAGCAGCGGCTCGATATCGGCATAGGACCAGACGAAGGGGATCGCCTTCGAGGTCGCCATGAGCTGCTTGATCTCGTCGTGATCGACGCCTTCCGACGTCGCCCAGAACGGGAACATATTCTTTTCGTAGAGGGCGTCATAAAGGCCCTTCAGCGCTGCCTTCTTGTTGGTGACGGTAAGGTCTGCCGGTTGCGCCAAGGACATCTCTGACACCTCTCTTCACGAAGAAAATGTGTTTAACCAACTCAACCGTATTCGGATTGGTTTTTCTGGACAATCCCAAAACTGAGAATTTTAAAAATTTTTGGTTGAGTGCTCCTATGGAGGCCGAATGGCCCCAAAAGGGGGCAAGAAAGTCGAAAAGATGCGAGAAAATGGCCGGCGGATCGTACCATTGCGGCCGTGGCAATCGCTCGGCAGCCCAACCAACTCGAATTTTGTTTTCAACCAAAGGAACTTGGTTGAACCCGGGTGACAGCAATCAGGCGGCCATGCTTTGTTCAGCACGGCCGCGGATCAGGTCCGAGGCCTTTTCGGCGATCATGATGACCGCCGCATTGATGTTGCCGCAAACGAGATCCGGCATCACGGAAGCATCCACCGCGCGAAGGCCGGCAACGCCGCGCACCCGTAGTTGCGGGTCGACCACCGAGCCCGCGTCGACACCCATGCGGCAGGTGCCGGCCGGATGATGCACAGTGATCGAGGTTTTGCGAATATGCTCATCGATCTCGTCGTCGCTCTGGCATTGCGAGCCCGGAAAGAACTCCGAGGCGATGAACGGCGTCATCGACGGTTGTGCAGCGAGGTTGCGCGCGACGCGGAAGCCGGCGCGAAGCGACTGCCAATCGTGCGGCGATGACAGGAAATTCTGGTGGATCAGCGGCGCGGCCAACGGGTCGTTCGACGCCAGTTCCACGCTCCCCCTGCTCTTCGGCTGGACGGCGACGATGCGGGTCGCAAAGCCATCGGCGAAGGAAGCTTTGAATGGCGGCATGTAAGGCCATGCGGCAAGCGGCGCAGCCGTGAAAAGCAGCTGAACATCCGGCAACGGCCGGCTTGCATCGCTTTTCAGAAACGCCACGACCCCGCCGGGCACATCTCCCGAAAAGCCCTTTCCGGTAAAATAGGTCTTGACGAAATCCAGCCCGATACGATCGGCCCGCATCATCTTGTGGAATGGCCCCGGCTGCTTGCGCCGATACATCAGAATGACCGAGACATGGTCCTGCAGGTTCTTGCCGACCTGCGGACGATCTACTTTCGTCTCGATGCCATGCGCGGCGAGCTCGCCGCTATCGCCGATCCCCGACAGCATCAGCAACTGCGGCGTGTTGATGACGCCGCCGGCAAGCACGACCTCAAGCCGCGCCAGCACCTGGTGGGTCGCGCCGCCCCTGGTATAGGCGATGCCGGTCGCTCGCCCATCCTTCAGCACGATCCGCGTCGCCATCGCGCCGGTCAGCACCTTGACATTGCTGCGGCGCATGGCGGGACGCAGATAAGCCGACGCGGTCGAGCAGCGGCGACCGTTTGCGATCGTCATCTGCAGGCGGCCAAAGCCTTCCTGCACCGGGCCATTGTAATCGTCGGTCTGGGGATATCCGGCATCCCGGCTCGCCGTAGCGAAGGCATCGATCAGCTCGTCCTTGTAGCGGCAGAACTGCGTGTTCAACGGCCCGCTGCCGCCGCGATAGTCGCTCTCGCCCTTTTCCCAGCGCTCCTGCTTCTTGAAATAGGGCAGCACCTTGTCGAATGACCAATCGGTGAGACCGCTGGCCGCCCAGCGATCGTAATCGCCGCGATTGCCGCGCACATAGGCCATGGCGTTGGTGGAGGAGGAGCCGCCGATGACCTTGCCGCGCGCACATTCGACCTTGCGTCCGCCGACATTGGCCTCGGGCTCGCAGAAATACATCCAGTCGTGACGGCGTTCGGTCAGGATCTTACCCCAGCCAAGCGGGATGTGGATCATCGGATCGCGATCCCAGTCGCCGGCTTCCAGGAGCAGCACGGAAACATCAGGATCTTCGCTCAGGCGGTTTGCAAGGACGCAGCCGGCCGACCCGGCTCCGACAATGACATAGTCGAAAGTTTCCCCAAACGGCATGCACTGTCCTCGGGAGAAGACGGCCCCGCCGAGATATGAGCCGTCAAAGAAACAACTGCGGTACTCAACCATCGCGCAACTGGTGTTGTCAACCACCGGGCGCAGATGTAGATTGGTTGAGTTGGTTGAGTGCCGTTCTCATCGATTCCGTGTCACAACTTGATATCGGGACGTCGAGTCGACCGTTGCCGATCAGACAGGAGATTTGGTTTTGAGCGCATTCGAGCCGCAGGTCGTATCTTCGGACCTCGACGACATCATCGCAGCGGTCCGCCAGTTGCAGCAGGGCGGCGGCAAGCTTCCTTCCGAGCGTGACCTTGCCGAACATCTCAACGTGAAACGTCATCAGCTTCGCAAGGCGCTCGAGATGCTGCGCCAATCAGGTGATTTGAAACCGACGCGCGCCAGGCGTGCGCCGACCGCCCTGCCCCGATATGGCGAAGAACTTGTCAGGGTAACCAACCCCATCGAGGTTCTGGAGTTGCGCCTGCTCATGGAACCGGGCCTCGCCCGGCTGGCATCGCTGCGCGCCTCCTCGTTCGAGACGGCCCGGATCATCGATGCGGCAACCACGCCGGAGAATGCCTCGTCTGGCGCGGTCGATTTCGCTTTTCATTCCGCCATCGTCGCTGCCGCCCGCAACCATCTTGCCGCCGAATTCTACAAGATGCTGCGCCAGGTCGGGATCGATGCGCGGGTCAAGGTCGCACGGACCGCAGCACCCACCTGCCCTAAGCGGATCGCCGAGCGCGACGGCGAACATCGTCTGATCGCCGAAGCGATCTCGAAACGCGACCCCGAAGCAGCCGAAGCGGCCATGCGCGCGCATTTGCTATCCGTGCAAAGACGAATCACGGAGCGGTCGAATGCCGGCGCTTTTGCGGCATGAGCGTCTCGTATTCTAGCCAGACAGCCTGCGCGCGGGAACTTTCAAATTGATGCGTCATTTCGACGTGCTGGTCGTCGGCGCCGGATCTGCCGGCTCGGTGGTGGCTAGCCGGTTAAGCGAGGACAGCGCGTGCCAGGTCGGCCTGATCGAAGCCGGGGTCATGCCGTCCGATCCCGATATCGCCGACCCGTTGAAATGGACGATGCTGCAGGGCCGCGCCTATGACTGGGCTTATCGGACGGTGCCGCAACCCTTTACCGCAAACCGCGTCCACGAATGGCCGCGCGGGAAGATCGTTGGCGGTTCTAGCTGCCTGCATGCCATGGCCTATGTGCGTGGCCATCCCGATGATTTCCAGCCCTGGGCAGTAGCAGGCGGCGAGCGCTGGTCCTTTTCGGGCTTGTTGCCGGGCTTCGTCCGCAGCGAAGCTTTCACCGCCTTCGACGCGCCGTCGCGCGGTCGCTGCGGACCGTTGGACGTCTATCTGCCGGAGGCGGAGGTCAGCCCCGTCGTCCGCGCCTATATAGCCGCTGGACAGGCCATGGGGATTCCCGTCCTGACCGACCACAACAGCGGCGAGCTCGCTGGCACGAGCCCTAATTCGCTGAACATCCGCGCCGGCAAGCGCCTGAGCGTCGCCGACGCCTATCTGCCGCCGGAGGTCATGGTGCGACCGAACCTCGCTCTGCTCACCGCTCACGAAGTCGAGCACCTCGTGCTGGAAGGCCAGCGGGCCACGGGTGTGGCTGTCGTGTGCGATGGGGAGAGCATGACGATCTCCGCCGACAGGATCATTCTTTGTGCCGGCGCGGTGTCGTCGCCGCTCATCCTCATGCGATCGGGCATCGGCGATCCGGATACGCTGAAGCGGGCGGGGATTCGCTGTCGTGCCGACCGGCGCGATGTCGGCCGCAATCTGCAGGACCATCTGCTGGCCCTTGGCAACGTCTACAGCACGAAAAAGCCGCTGCCCCCGTCGCGCCTGCAGCACTCGGAATCGCTGATGTACCTGCACGGCAGCGACCCGACCCGTTCGACGGGAAGCCCCGATATCGTACTCGCCTGCGTCGTTGCTCCATCGGCCGCAGTGGGCTTGAATGCGCCGCCCTACGGCTCGGCTTTCACGATACTCTGCGGCGTCACCCAGCCGACCAGTCGTGGGCGCATCGCACCGAGCGGGCCGGGCCGGAACGATGCACCGATCATCGATCCGCATTATCTCGAAACCGAACATGACCGGGCCGTTTTCCGGATAGCGCTGAAGACGGCGCGCGCGATTGGCCATCATCGAGCGCTCGACGAGTGGCGCGATGTGGAAATCCTGCCGGGATCACAGGTGCAGTCGGACGACGAGCTTGACGCTTTCATCGCCAGCGCTGCCTCCACACATCATCATCCTGCCGGCACGTGCAGGATGGGCGGGGATGCCGACGCAGTCATCGACCCGGATTTGCGGCTGAACGGCTTCGACAACGTCTTCATCGTCGACGCGTCGGTGATGCCGACGATCCCGAGCGGACCCATCAATGCCGCGGTAGTCGCCATAGCGGAAACCTGGGCGTCAGCTCCGCCTAAAGCGCGTCGAGTTTGACCGCCGCATTAGCGCATGATCCCAAAAATCGGATCGGCCGGGCATGGCCCGAATCGGATCGATGCCAAACGGCCTATTCCGCCCACAGTTCCCGGCGCAGTTCGCGCCAGCTTGCTTCGTCCGGTGCGACAAGAAGGCCGCCGCCGACATGCGACGGCCGATAGGTGCTGCCGTCGAAACGCGCCGCGTAACCACCGGCCTCGGCATGGATCAGCACACCGGCCAGATGATCCCACGGCATCAGCTTGTTGTAGACGACGAAGTGGGCGTGGCCGCTCGCCAGCAGGCGGTATTCGTGGGCCGCGCAGCGATAGCCGAATTGCGACAAGCATTTCGTCTGGTTGCTCGCCAGCCGTGACCGTTCCGGCTCGGGCATGTATTGCCAGGAAAACGCGCCGGTCATTTGCGAGATCGGCGCAGGCTCGGCGACATGCACCTTCTCCAAAGTGTCATGCGCATGCCGTATGTGGCTGCCAGCACCCTTGGCGCCGATCAGCCAGTCCTTGCCGATCGGATCGTGAATGATGCCGGCGATGGTCTCGCCCTTCACGACGACGCCGAGCATGACGCCGAACAGCGGCACGCCTGAGGCGAAATTGAAAGTGCCGTCGACGGGATCGATGACGAAGGCGAGATCGGCTTCGCCGAGGCCCTGGAGCAGCGCCGGGTCGTCGGAGCAGGCTTCCTCGCCGACGATCATCGCCTGCGGGTAGCGCTCACGCAGCCTGACGGTGATGAGTCGCTCGGCACTCACATCGGCCTCCGTCACCAGATCGGCTGCCGAGGTCTTCTGGCGGACGTCGCCCTCATCCAGCCGGCGAAAGCGCGGCATGATCTCGGCAATGGCAGCGTCGGACAGAAGCGTGGCGAGCCAGTCGATCGCGGTATCGTCAAATGTCATCGGGAATGTCTTGCCTTGCGGTCAGGGTTTCGTTGAGTGCGGCGAAATCGAACAGCTTTCTGTCGAGCAGATGCGAGGGCCGCACATTGGTCATGGCGTGGATCATCGTGTCCTTGCGGCCGGGCATGCGCTTTTCCAGGTCGTCGAGCATCGCCTTCATCGCATTGCGCTGCAAGCCGTCCTGGCTGCCGCACAGATCGCACGGGATGATCGGGAACTTCATGGCGCCGGCGAATTTTTCGAGATCGGCCTCGGCGCAATAGGCAAGCGGCCGCAGCACCATGACGTCGCCGTCGTCGTTGAGCAGTTTTGCCGGCATGGCGGCGAGGCGCCCGCCATGCAACAGGTTCATGAAAAAGGTCTCGAGAATGTCTTCGCGGTGGTGGCCGAGCACCAAAGCCGAGCAGCCCTCCTCGCGCGCGATGCGGTAGAGATGGCCGCGCCTGAGCCGCGAGCACAGCGAACAATAGGTGCTGCCCTGGGGAAGCTTGTCGGTCACCACCGAATAGGTGTCCTGATATTCGATGCGATGCGCAATGGCGTATGTGTTGAGATAATCGGGCAGAATGTGCTTTGGAAAGTTCGGCTGGCCCTGGTCGAGATTGCAGGCCAGCAGGTCGACCGGCAGCAGCCCGCGCCATTTGAGGTCGAGCAGCAACGCAAGCAGGCCGTAGGAATCCTTGCCGCCAGACAAGGCGACCAGCCAGCGTTCGCCGGGCCTGACCATCGAAAAATCGTCGATCGCCTGACGGGCGAGACGCAGCAGCCGCTTGCGCAGCTTGTTGAATTCGACGGAGGACGGCACATCGGCAAACAGCGGATGAAAGCCGCGTGCGGCGTCAGTGATCGGTTCGATTGTTTCTGGCAGCATGTTCATGGCGCGGCGGCCCCAAAAATCCTTGTTGCTGCCCGGAGTAGCGCATCGGCCCGCAAATCGAAATCGATTTTCGGAACCGCAAAGAAAAGGCCGCCTCGAGGGCGGCCTTCGATGATGTCGCAGATGAAAAAAATCGATCAGCGCGAATAGAATTCGACGACCAGGTTCGGTTCCATCTGCACGGCGAAGGGAACATCCGACAGGCCAGGGATGCGCCCGAAGGACGCCGTCATCTTGTTATGATCGACCTCGATGTAATCAGGCACGTCGCGCTCAGCCAGGCCTACCGATTCCAGGACGATCACCAGCTGCTTCGACTTTTCGCGCACTTCGATGACATCGCCCGGCTTGCAGCGGTACGAGCCGATGTTGACGCGCTTGCCGTTGACATTGATGTGGCCGTGATTGACGAACTGGCGAGCGGCAAAAATGGTCGGCACGAACTTGGCGCGGTAGACGACCGCGTCGAGACGCGACTCGAGCAGGCCGATCAGGTTCTCCGAGGTGTCGCCCTTGCGGCGGTTCGCCTCTTCATAGACCTTGCGGAACTGCTTTTCCGACACGTCGCCGTAGTGACCCTTCAGCTTCTGCTTGGCACGCAGCTGCAGGCCGAAATCGGAAAGCTTGCCCTTGCGGCGCTGGCCGTGCTGGCCGGGACCGTATTCGCGCTTGTTGACCGGGGATTTTGGGCGGCCCCAGATGTTTTCGCCGAGACGGCGGTCGATCTTGTATTTCGCGGATTCGCGCTTGCTCATCGCATTCCCTTTCAAAAAGACACACCCGGCACCTCATGGTCCGGGTGAAGGAAACGCGCCCTCCTCTGGCCCCCGTTTTCGAGACCTGACAGGGTTCTCCCACGCAACGCGGCGGAAAACCCACGGGACACGTCATTCTAGACAAGACTCCGGGAGGAATAGAGCGGCTTCCCAAATGTCTTGCGCACATAAAGAAACCACCGGACATTGCGGCCCGGTGTTGGTGGGCTGATTAGACGGAGATTCAACTGGTGTCAAGCTCGCCACTGGCGTCGGTGATGGCAGCCGCAGTTCCCCCCGCGGACGTGCTGACCGCGGCTATCCAACCATGGGACCGGACCTCGGCTGCGGACGAGCGGCTAGTGTTTCGATTTCTTCTCGGGCAGGCCCTTGCGCTTGGTCTCGGCAAACTCCTCGAGCTGCTTTTCGCTCATCGATTTGTACATTCCCTTCGAAGCGCCTTTGAGCTCGCTCTTCTTGGTCTCGCCACGCTTGGCGGACAATGCCGCGCCGGCGGCTTTCTGCTGGGCTTTTGAACTGGCTGGCATGATCGTTTCTCCCGTCTTGCGATGCGGGAAAAACGCAGCGGTCGTGGTGATGTTCCCGGATATCAGGAAATCGCCAGCCCAAACCCCTGCATCAGGCGGCGAGTCGGGAAATCGACCCGCATCGAGGTGAAGACAGCAAGGTCGGCGCCTTCCGGCAACGCCTCGCCGCGGTGGCTGGCCTCGGCATGCGCAAGCAGCGAGAGCGCCCGCCGTGCGATCGCCTCGGCGGGATCGAGCCAATCGACCGGCCAGGGTGCCGTCTTGCGCATGCGATTGGCCAGAAAGGGATAGTGGGTGCAGGCAAGCACGACGATGTCGGTCCGCAATTCGTCATGTTCGACGAAGCACGGCGCGATCTCGGCACGCACCGCCTCTTCATCGACAAAGCCATCGCGCATATAGACTTCGGCCAGTCCCGCCAGACGGTCGCTGCCAACCAGGCGGACATGGCATTTCTGCGCCCATTTGCCGATCAGGTCGCGGGTATACTGGCGCCTGACGGTGCCGGGCGTCGCCAGCACCGAAACCAACCCGGAGCGCGTGCGTTCCGCTGCCGGCTTGATCGCCGGCACCGTGCCGACGAAAGGATGACCGGGAAATCTTTCGCGCAGCGCATCGATGACCAGCGTCGAGGCGGTATTGCAGGCGATGACCGAAATGGCCGGCGAAAAACGATCAAGCAGCTTGCCGAACAGCTCCAACACATGTGCCCTCAGTGCCGCTTCCTCCCAAGCCCCGTAAGGGAAAGCCGCGTCGTCGGCGACATAGACGAAGCGGCGGTCGGGCATCAGCACCCGCGCTTCGCGCAGCACGGTCAGGCCGCCGATGCCGGAATCGAACATTAGGATCGGGCGGGCGCTTGAAGGATCGGTCATTGTCATCGTCTACAGGAGAAGGCGGAGAAGGCTGCGGGTCCGCGGCGGGAAGATGGTCACAAATCCTGATCCATCATTTTTGGATGATGGACCACAGCAAATAACATTCGGTTACGGCTAGAGACTGTCTCTTACGCCTGGTCCTTGTCTGTCGCCTTGGCGGCGCGGGCCGCTGCCGGAAGCCGCCTTGGATCATCGCCCGGCGATCCGTCGCCGCGCGGCATGGCCGGCGAAAACCTGTCCAGCGATGATATTATGCCGCGCAGCACCTTGAGCTCCGGCTCGGCGAAGCCGGCGCGCGTCAGCACCGCGCGCAGGTTGTCGACCATTTTCGGCTTCTTCGCCGCCGGGCGGAAATAGCCGCGCGCTTCGAGCGCGCCTTCCAGATAGGCGAACAGGCCGTGCAACTGTTCCTTGGCCGCCGGCATCATGTCGGGACTGGAAAAATTGGTTTTGGTCTCGTCTTCCAGGCCCGACTTCATCCACTCATAGGACATCAGCAAGGCAGCCTGGGCGATGTTGAGCGAGGAGAAGGCGGGATCGACCGGGAAGGTGACGATCTCGTCGGCGAGGCCGACCTCGTCATTGTAGAGCCCGAACCGCTCGCGGCCGAACAGAATGCCGGTGCGCTGTCCGGATCGCTGGCGCGCTCTCAGCGCCCTGCCCGCCTCGACCGGTCCGCGCACCGGCTTGAAATTATCGCGCGCGCGCGCCGTGGTGGCGAAGACGAAGTTCAGGTCGGCGACCGCCGAGGCCAGATCGTCATATACTCCAGCGGCATCGATGACGTGGTCGGCGCGGCTCGCGGCAGCGCGCGCCTTTTCGCTCGGCCAGCCGTCGCGCGGATTAACGAGGCGCAGCTCGGACAAACCGAAATTCGCCATGGCGCGCGCGACCATGCCGATATTCTCGCCGAGCTGCGGCTCGACCAGGATGATCGCCGGGCCGGTGGCAGGAAGGATGTCGTTGCTGGCTTGCATTGTCTCAATGAACTGCTGTTTGCGGCATTTCAGCGTCCCCTGCCATATCCGGCCGCGAAAATGAAGCTTTGGCAGGCAACGCCCGATGCCAGGGGCGAGCCCGCTGGGGCGGATCGCCGTTTGCGCGGCCAAAAATGCTTTGATATACGGGCCGCATCCCCGGCCAAAGCCATGCGGGCAAGGCCGTTCCGATCCCCAACGATGAGGCATTCTTTCCATGGCGAAGATCAAGGTGGCGAACCCGGTCGTCGAACTCGACGGCGACGAGATGACCCGCATCATCTGGCAGTTCATCAAGGACAAGCTGATCCACCCCTATCTCGACCTCAAGCTTGAATATTACGACCTCAGCGTTGAGCACCGCGACGCCACCAACGACCAGGTGACCATCGATTCGGCCAATGCCATCAAGAAGCATGGGGTCGGCGTGAAATGCGCGACGATTACCCCCGACGAGCAGCGTGTCGAGGAATTCGGGCTGAAGAAGATGTGGAAGTCGCCGAACGGCACCATCCGCAACATCCTCGGCGGCACCATCTTTCGCGAGCCGATCATCATGAAGAACGTGCCGCGGCTGGTGCCCGGCTGGACCAAGCCGATCATCGTCGGCCGTCATGCTTTCGGCGACCAGTACCGCGCCACCGACTTCCGCTTCCCCGGCAAGGGCAAGCTGACGATCAAGTTCGTCGGCGAGGACGGCAAGGTGATCGAGCATGACGTGTTCGATGCGCCGGCCGCCGGCGTCGCCATGGCCATGTACAATCTCGACGACTCGATCCGCGAATTCGCCCGCGCCTCGCTCAATTACGGCCTGCTGCGCAACTTCCCGGTCTACCTCTCGACCAAGAACACCATCCTCAAGGCCTATGACGGCCGCTTCAAGGACATTTTCCAGGAAGTCTACGAGGCAGAGTTCGAAGCCGAGTTCAAAGCCAAGAAGCTCTGGTACGAGCACCGGCTGATCGACGACATGGTTGCCTCCAGCCTGAAATGGTCGGGCGGCTATATCTGGGCCTGCAAGAACTATGATGGCGACGTTCAGTCGGACACCGTGGCGCAAGGTTTTGGGTCGCTCGGCCTGATGACCTCGGTGCTGATGACGCCGGACGGCAAGACGGTGGAGGCGGAGGCGGCGCACGGCACCGTCACCCGTCATTATCGGCAGCACCAGAAGGGCGAGGAAACCTCGACCAATTCGATCGCCTCGATCTTCGCCTGGACGCGCGGCCTGGCGCACCGCGCCAAACTCGACGACAATGCCGAGCTGATGCGTTTTGCCGAGACGCTGGAAAAAGTCTGCATCCAGACCGTCGAAGCCGGCTTCATGACCAAGGATCTGTCGCTGCTGATCGGTCCCGACCAGCCATGGCTTTCGACCACCGGCTTCCTCGACAAGATCGACGAGAATCTGCAGAAGGCGATGGCCTGACCAGCGTTGTGAGCAGGCCCGTCGTCTACGGGGCGGACTACAGCGTCTATGTGCGCATCGTCCGCCTCGCACTCGAGGAAAAAGGCATCGGCTACGAACTCGTGCCGGTCGACATCTTTGCGGCGGACGGCTTTCCGGGCTGGTATCTCGACCATCAGCCGTTCGGCCGCATCCCGGCCTTCGAGCATGACGGGTTCCGCCTCTTCGAGACCGGCGCGATCGCCCGCTATGTCGACGAAGCCTTCGAAGGCCCCACGTTGCAACCGGCCGAAGCCCGGCCTCGCGCACGTATGAACCAGATCATCGGCATGCTCGACGCCTATGCCTATCGAGCCATGGTCTGGGATGTCGCCGTCGAGCGGCTGGAGAAAACGGCGCCTGACGAGGCTTTGATCGCCAATGGGCTTCTGCAGGCGGCGACAGTGCTTCGCGCACTCACCTCACTGAAAGCCGCCGGGCCGTGGCTGCTGGGCGAGCAACTGACGCTGGCCGACCTGCATGCAGCACCCATCATCGGCTATTTCGTCAAGGTCACTGAGGGGCAAAACCTGCTGGCGGAGTTTGCCGATATTCGGGACTGGTGGGCTCGCATCGCCGGACGGGAGAGTTTTGCCCGTACTGAAAAGGCCGGGTGACAAAGTCCGAAAGGCCGAGGGACAGCACCCCCCTCTGTCCTGCAGGACAGAGGGGGGTGCCTCCCAGCAACCGATCAGGCCGCCTCCAGGGCCGCCTTCACCGCAGCGATCGCGTCTTCGGCCCTCGAGGCGTCCGGGCCGCCGGCCTGGGCCATGTCAGGCCGACCGCCGCCGCCCTGCCCGCCCAATGCCGCGGACGCTACGCGGACCAGATCGACAGCGCTGAAGCGGCCGGTCAGGTCGTCGGTGACGCCGACCACGACGCTGGCCTTGTTGTCCTCGCCGGCGCCGACGAAGACGACGACGCCGGAGCCGAGCGACTTCTTGCCGGCATCGGCCAACGGCTTCAAATCCTTCGGCGCGACGCCCGATACCGCCTTGCCGAGGAAGCCGACACCGGCAATGGTCTCGTTCTCGGCAGGCACGCCGGCTGGCGAGCGGTCGCCCAGCGCCAGTTTCTTGCGCGCTTCGGTCAGTTCTTTCTCGAGCTTCTTTCGCTCGTCGAGCAGCGCCTCGACGCGCGCCGGCACGTCGGTCGGCGAAATCTTCAGCGCCGCCGCAGTGGCCTTCAACCGTTTGTCCTGCTCGTCGAGATGCTTTCTGGCCGCCTCTCCGGTCAGCGCCTCGATGCGGCGCACGCCGGCGGCGACGGCGCTGTCCGACACGATGCGCACCAGACCGATATCGCCGGTCGCCCTGACATGGGTGCCGCCGCATAGCTCGACCGAATAGGGCCGGTTGGCCTTGGCGCCATGCAAGCCCGTGCCCATCGAAACGACGCGCACCTCATCGCCATATTTTTCGCCGAACAGCGCCATGGCGCCTTCGGCGATGGCATCGTCGACCGACATCAGCCGCGTGGTGACCGGGCTGTTCTGGACGACGATCTCGTTCGCCATCCGCTCGACCTCTTCGATCTCGTCAGGCGAGATCGGCTTGTTGTGCGAGATGTCGAAGCGCAGACGCTCGGGCGCGACCAGTGAGCCCTTCTGCGCGACATGGGTGCCGAGCACCTCGCGCAGCGCTTCGTGGATCAGATGCGTCGCGGAATGGTTCGCGCGCAGCCTGGAGCGGCGCGCATGGTCGACCTTCAGTTCGACGGTCGCGCCCGTGTCGACCGTGCCGTCGGCCACCTTGCCGAGATGCACGAAAAGCCCGTCGGCCTTCTTCTGCGTATCGGAGATCTCGATTGAGAACCCTTCGCCTGAAATGACGCCGGTATCACCCACCTGGCCGCCGGATTCGCCATAGAACGGCGTCTGGTTGACGACTACGGCAACCGCCTCGCCGTTGGCGGCGCTGTCGACGATCTTGCCGTCCCTGACCAGCGCCTGGATGAGGCCTTCCGCCTGCTCGGTCTCGTAGCCGAGGAACTCGGTGGCGCCATGCTTCTCGCGCACCGGGAACCACACTGTTTCGGTCGCCGCCTCGCCGGAACCAGCCCAGCTCTTGCGCGCCTCGGCCTTCTGCTGCTCCATCGCATTGGTGAAGCCGGCAAGATCGACCGAGATGTTGCGCTGACGCAGCGCGTCCTGCGTCAGATCGAGCGGAAAGCCATAGGTGTCGTAGAGCTTGAAGGCGGTCTCGCCATCCAGCATGTCGCCGGCACCCAGCTTTTCCGTCGCTTCCGAAAGCAGGCCCAAGCCGCGCACCAGCGTTTTGCGGAAACGGGTTTCTTCAAGCTTCAGCGTCTCGGTGATCATCTGTTCGCCGCGCACCAGTTCCGGATAGGCCTGGCCCATCTCGCGCACCAGCGCCGGCACCAGCCGCCACATCAGCGGATCACCGGCGCCCAATAGCTGCGCATGGCGCATGGCGCGGCGCATGATGCGACGCAGCACGTAGCCGCGGCCCTCATTGGACGGCAGCACGCCGTCGGCCACCAGAAAGCAGGACGAACGCAAATGGTCGGCGATGACGCGGAACGATCCGACGGTGTCGGCATCCGGACCGCGGCCGAGCGCGGATGACGCGGCCTCGATCAGGTGACGGAACAGGTCGGTCTCGAAGACGCTCTCGACCCCTTGCAGAATGGAGGCCATGCGCTCCAGGCCCATGCCGGTGTCGATCGACGGGCGCGGCAGGTCGATGCGCTCATCCTTCGTCACCTGTTCATACTGCATGAACACCAGGTTCCAGAATTCGAGGAAACGGTCGCCATCCTCCTCGGGGCTGCCGGGAGGGCCGCCCCAGATGTGCTCGCCACGGTCGATGAAGATCTCCGAGCACGGACCGCAAGGTCCGGTGTCGCCCATCGCCCAGAAATTGTCCGAGGTCGGAATGCGGATGATGCGATCGTCGGAAAAGCCGGCGATCTTCTTCCAGTAGCCGGCAGCCTCGTCGTCGGTGTGATAGACCGTGACCAGCAGCTTGTCCTTCTTCAACCCGAACTCCCTGGTGATCAGGTTCCAGGCAAGCTCGATGGCGCGCTCCTTGAAATAGTCGCCGAACGAGAAATTACCGAGCATCTCGAAGAAGGTCAGGTGGCGTGCGGTGTAGCCGACATTGTCGAGATCGTTGTGCTTGCCGCCGGCGCGAACACTCTTCTGAGCCGTCGTGGCACGCGAATAGGGTCGCTTTTCCAGGCCGGTGAAAACGTTCTTGAACTGCACCATGCCGGCATTGGTGAACATCAGTGTCGGGTCGTTGCGCGGCACCAGCGGGCTCGACGCGACGACCTCGTGACCCTCCTTGCGGAAATAGTCGAGGAATGTCGACCGGATCTCGTTCACGCCACTCATGAATACTGCCTTTTAGCTTTTAGAGAGAGCCGCCGGCGCGGCCGACGGCAAATGGACATGGCCTTTTAGCCGCCGCGTTGCACCCTGTCCAGAAACACGGAATTGGGCCAATTTGCGGGGCTTGCCGGTCATCTCGTTGCCGGCTTGCCGGTCATCTCGTTGCCGGCTTGCCGGTCATCTCGGCGCCACCGCTGAAACGCAAACCGCCGGCGCTAGGCCGGCGGTTCGAACGCAACAATACAGGACTCGATTACACAGGCTGGAGCTGATGCGCGGGAATCATGGCCAAACTCCGGCCACTGCCGAAGCCTACATGGCGCCGGCTTCGTCCTCGAAACCATCGTCTCCGCCTTCGGAACCACCATTCTCGAGGAACTTTTCTGCAATCAGCCCGGCATTCTGCCGTAGTGCCAATTCGATTTCGCGCGCCGTATCGGGATTGTCGCGCAGGAACAGTTTTGCATTCTCGCGGCCCTGGCCGAGACGCTGCGAATTGTAGGAGAACCAGGCGCCCGACTTTTCGACCACGCCGGCCTTGACGCCGAGGTCGACCAGCTCGCCGGTCTTGGACACGCCCTCGCCATACATGATATCGAACTCGACCACCTTGAAGGGCGGCGCCAGCTTGTTCTTGACCACCTTGACGCGGGTCTGGTTGCCGACGACCTCGTCGCGGTCCTTGACCGAGCCGATGCGGCGAATGTCGAGGCGCACCGAAGCATAGAATTTCAGCGCGTTGCCGCCGGTCGTGGTCTCTGGCGAGCCGAACATGACGCCGATCTTCATGCGGATCTGGTTGATGAAGATGACCATGGTGTTGGAGCGCGAGATCGAGGCGGTCAGCTTGCGCAGCGCCTGGCTCATCAGGCGGGCCTGCAGGCCGGGCAGCGAATCGCCCATCTCGCCTTCGATTTCGGCGCGCGGCGTCAGCGCCGCGACCGAATCGACCACCAGCACGTCGATGGCGCCGGAACGCACCAGCGTGTCGCAGATCTCCAGCGCCTGCTCGCCGGTATCGGGCTGCGAGATCAAGAGGTTTTCGAGGTCGACGCCGAGCTTGCGGGCATAGACCGGGTCGAGCGCGTGCTCGGCATCGACGAAGGCGCAGATGCCGCCCTTCTTCTGGGCCTCCGCCACAGTGTGCAGCGCCAGCGTCGTCTTGCCCGAGCTTTCCGGCCCGTAGATCTCGATGATGCGGCCGCGCGGCAGGCCGCCGACGCCGAGCGCGATGTCGAGGCCAAGCGAACCGGTCGGCACCGTTTCGATCTCGACGACCTGCTCGTTTGCGCCGAGCCGCATGATCGAGCCCTTGCCGAAGGCACGCTCGATTTGCGACAGCGCCGCATCCAGAGCCTTTGATTTGTCCACCGTTTTGTCCTCTACAAGCCGCAAAGAATTCTGAGCCATGATACATCACCCCTTGGTCGTCAATGAAGGCCGGACAATCCGTAATCCCTATCAATTTGTACCTTTTTTGTTCTCGATTGGCAAGGGGATACAACCGATTGAAAAACCAACAATATCCGGATTTGTTCTTTTTTTGTTTCGCGCTTTCACCCCAGGATGTATCCCGTTTCCCCCGCAGGATTCTGCTGGGCATCTTCCGAATCGCGCTTCGGGTTGCCGGGTTCCGCCTGGCAACCTAGTCTCACCGGGAACAGCAAAGGTCATCTCATCGGCATGATGAAGTCGCCGACGATCCTGGCAGTAGGCGGCGTCTATATCGAGCGGCGCGGCCAGGTTTCGGGCGCCTTCGTGCCGGCGGCGTCGAACCCCGGCACGATGCGCGAGGAAGTCGGCGGCGCCGTCTTCAATGCCCTGCGCTGCGCCGTGCGCCGCGGCATCTCCGGCTCGCTGCTTTCGGTTCGCGGCGGCGATGTTCTGGCCGATACCGTTTCACGCGCCATTGCTGTGGCGGGGATTGCCGATCTTTCCGTGGTGTTCCTCGATCGCACGACGCCGAGCAACACAGTGCTGATCGACGGCGACGGCGCGCTGATCGCCGGCCTCGCCGACATGGCGCTCTACGACCTGGCGCTTGCCAAGCAGATCCGCCGTGCCAAGGTGCGCGAGGCAATCAGCACCGCCGATGCAGTCCTTTGCGACGCAAACCTGCCGTCGGCGGCGCTCGAGCGGCTGGTGGAGCTTGCCGCCGGCAAGCCTGTCTTCGCCCTCGCCGCTTCACCAGACAAGGCGGCGCGGCTCGCGCCGGTGCTGGGCAGTCTGGCGCTGGCCTTCATGGACCGGCGCGAGGCCGGCGCGCTCGCCGCTGTCGGTATCGACGCTGCGGAGCAAGATATCATCGACGGCCTGAGGCGTGCGGGCCTCAGAGGCGGCGTGGTCACCACTGGCGACGGTCCAGTGCTCGGTTTCGACGAAACCGACGCGTTTTCGATCTCTCCGCCTACGTCACAAAAGCCGGCGGATGCGACCGGCGCCGCCGATGCGCTGGCGGGCGCGACGATGGCCGCCCTGCTGCGCGGCCTAACGCTGGGCGCAGCGCTGCGCGAAGGCGTTGCCGCAGCAATGCTCGCCGTCGAGAGCGCCACCTTCACGAGCGCTATCTTTGCCGAGGCGCTGGCATTCGTGCCCGAGGCGCGCGACCTGGCTTGAAACCCCGGATGTTGGCGCCGCCCCTCAACCCCCTGCCGGGACCTTCTCCCCGTCAAGGACGGGGAGAAGGGGCTTGGCCGCGACGCCGGCGACCCCTCTCCCCGTCCTTCACGGGGAGGGGCGGCGCCAACCTGGAGCGATTGTCTTTAGCTGAGTGGCTAGCGGACACACCTATTTGCCGGCACGCAGCCCCGCCTCATAGGCCAGGCGTGCCCAGACCGCCATCTCATCCGGATCGTCGAAGGCGCTGTCGGGAACGCTCCAATACGGCATCGACACCAGCTTGCCGTGCCGCGACCCCGTATAGGTCCATTGCCGGCAGCCGGCCGCCTCGAATTCGGGCGCGCTTTCCGCATCGGCTTTCAGCATCAATTCGTCACGAATGACGATGGCGACGATCACGCCGTCGAAATAGATGCCCTTGCCGCCGAACATCTTGCGAATGCTGACCGGTCCGAGGCCTTCGAAAAGTTCGGCAATGCGTTCATTGTCCATGCCGCGATCATGTCACCCGGATTTCCCCTTGTCATCGCCGCAGCCGGCACCATCCTGACAAGTTGAAAGCCAATTTCGTCGGAGTTTTTCATGCCGCTTCTGCTCAAAGGGTCCTGCCGGTGCAATGCCGTCCGCTTCGAGGTGGAAAGCCACACGCCGGTGCCGTTCATGCTGTGCTATTGCTCGATCTGCCGCAAGCAGCAGGGCGGCGGTGGCTTTGCCATCAATCTCGGCGCCGATTTCGAGACGCTGAAAATCAAGGGCAAGCGCCATCTTGGCGTTTACCAGGCCGAGATCGACGACGACGAGCATCCGCAATGCGAGATCTCGTCAGGCGAGCGAAATTTCTGCAAAAAATGTGGTTCGGCACTGTGGCTCTATGACCGGACCTGGCCGGAACTGGTCCACCCCTTCGCCTCGGCGATCGACACAGACCTGCCAAAACCACCTGAAAAGGTGCACCTCATGCTGAAATACAAGGCGAACTGGGTCGAGCCCGTGATCGGCAAGGGCGACAAGGTCTTCGACGTCTATCCCGAGGAATCGATCGCAGACTGGCACAAGCGGACGGGAATGTGGCTGGATTAGCATTTCTTCGCCCCGTTTACGGGGAGAGGAGCTAAGCTATGGGGCGGCGCAAGCATCACTGAGGCCGGCTCTGCCCCTCATCCGGCCCTTCGGGCCACCTTCTCCCCGTAAACGGGGAGAAGGGAAGATCAGGCCGATGCGCGCGCCTCGGCCAGGGCCTTCAGGTCGGCCGGCTTGAGCTCCACCGATTCGCCGCAGCCGCAGGCCGAGCTTTGGTTCGGGTTGCGGAAGGTAAAGCCGGTGCGCAGCGTCGTTTGCTCGAAATCCATCTCGGTGCCGAACAGGAAAAGCGCTGCCTCAGGCGCGACATAGACATGGGCGCCGTCGCGCTCGATATGATCGTCCTTGGTGTTGGGCTCGGTCACCAGATCGACCGTATATTCCATGCCGGCGCAGCCGCCCTTCTTGATGCCAAGGCGAATGCCATGCGCATTCTCACGGGTCGCGACGATCTCGCGAACCCGATCGGCAGCCTTTTCGGTCATCGTGATGACGGCGAAGCGTCCCATTCTTTTTCTCCGCGTTCGCGCAGGTTCAAGGCCTGCGGAATGAGTCTTCACCTAAAATGGTGAAGTTTTCTGCCTGGCGCAAGTGCGCCTCAATACCACCCAACCGCGACCTGCGCCTCTTCCGACATGCGGTCGGGCGACCAGGGCGGATCGAAGGTCATGTTGACCTCGACGCCGGAAACGCCTTCGACGGCGCCGACGGCATTCTCCACCCAGCCCGGCATTTCGCCGGCCACCGGGCAGCCCGGCGCGGTCAGCGTCATGTCGATCTTGACCGAGCGGTCGTCCTCGATGTCGATCTTGTAGATCAGGCCGAGCTCGTAGATGTCGGCCGGGATTTCCGGATCATAGACCGTCTTCAGCGCCGAGACGATGTCGTCGGTCAGCCGCGCCAGTTCGTCGACGGGAATGGCCGAGGCGGAATCCAGACCGTTGGCAGTCGTCTCCGAAGAGGTCTCAGCGGTGCGGCCTGCATCATTCATGATCGTCACCCAAAAAACTTTCGCGCCTTTTCGAGCGCATCGGCCAAAGCGTCGACTTCGGCCCTGGTGTTATACATGCCGAACGATGCCCTGCATGTGGAGGTTACGCCGAAACGTTTCAACAGCGGCTGGGCGCAATGGGTGCCGGCACGGACGGCGACGCCTTGCCTGTCGATCACCATCGACACGTCGTGGGCATGAATGCCTTGCAGCTCGAAGGAGATGATGGCGCCCTTGTCAGGCGCATCGCCGAAGATGCGCAGCGAATTGATGGCGCGCAGCCGCTGATGGGCATAATCCCTGAGATCGGCCTCGTGGGCGGCGATGCGCTCGCGGCCGACCTTTTCCATATATTCGAGCGCTGCACCCAGCCCGATCGCCTGGACGATCGGCGGCGTGCCGGCCTCGAAGCGGTGCGGCGGATCGTTGTAGGTGACGATGTCTTGCGTCACCTCCTCGATCATCTCGCCGCCGCCCATGAACGGGCGCATGCGCTCCAGCATGTCCTTCTTGCCATAGAGTACGCCGATGCCAGAGGGCCCATAAACCTTGTGGCCGGTGAAGACGAAGAAATCGCAATCGAGGTCCTGGACGTCGATCGGCATATGCACGGCGCTCTGGCTGCCGTCGACCAGCACCGGAATGCCGCGCGCATGCGCGATGCGGACGATCTCCTTGATCGGCGTCACTGTGCCCAGCGCATTCGACATGTGCGTGATGGCGACCAGTTTTGTGCGGTCGCTCAGCCGCTTCTCGAACTCCCCGATGTGGAAGATGCCGAGATCGTCGACCGGCACCCAGACCAGCTTCGCGCCCTGCCGCTCGCGGATGAAATGCCACGGCACGATGTTGGAATGGTGTTCCATGATCGACAGGACTATTTCATCGCCCTCGCCGATATTAGGCATGCCATAACCATAAGCGACGGTGTTGATCGCCGCGGTCGTGTTCGAGGTGAAGACGATGTTGTCGGTGCTTGGCGCGTTGAGAAATCTCTGCACTATCTTGCGCGCGTTCTCAAAGGCATCTGTCGAGGCGTTCGACAGGAAATGCAGCCCGCGATGGACGTTGGCGTATTCCTGAGCGTAGGCGTGCTGGATGGCGTCGAGCACGGCCTGCGGCTTCTGCGCCGAGGCGCCATTGTCGAGATAGACCAGCGGTTTGCCGTAGACTTCCCGCGACAGGATCGGAAAGTCGCGGCGGATCGCCTCGACGTCGTAGGGGATGTTTTCGACTTTCTGGTCCATCACAAGCTCTCTCGAGGCATCGCCTCATTCCGTCCAGCACCCCTCATCCGTCTTGGCGCTGCGCGCCAAACCACCATCACCCACAAGGGGAGAAGGCAAGGCAGGCCGGTAAACCTAGAAACGGGAAGCGAAGGAGGCAACGATGCGCTATCAGAA
>NZ_JBVVQO010000027.1:0-95920 GCF_055811215.1 Mesorhizobium sp. WSM4819 | reverse complement strand
AGAGAAGCTGCGCTTCGCCATCCGTGAAGGCGGCCGCACCGTCGGTGCCGGCATCGTCGTCACCATCAAAGAGTAATTTGGACTTAAACCGATCTGTCGCGGGCGCTGCCCGCGCCGCGCCAGAACAAGGAAGTGACGCATGAACGGACAGAATATCCGCATCCGCCTGAAGGCGTTTGATCACCGGGTGCTTGACGCCTCGACGCGGGAAATCGTGTCGACGGCCAAGCGCACCGGCGCCAACGTCCGCGGCCCCATTCCGCTGCCGACGCGGATCGAAAAGTTCACGGTCAACCGGTCGCCTCACGTCGACAAGAAGAGCCGCGAGCAGTTCGAGATGCGCACGCACAAGCGTCTGCTCGACATTGTCGATCCGACCCCGCAGACGGTCGACGCTTTGATGAAGCTCGATCTTGCCGCCGGTGTCGACGTCGAGATCAAGCTCTAAGGAACCAGAGCGGCGGGGCGACTCGGAACTCTGAAGGAACAAGAGGCGTGGAGGGGCGACAGCCCCGACAGGGAACTCTGAAGGAACAAGAGGCGTGGAGGGGCGAAAGCCCCGACAGGGAACTCTAAAGGAATGAACCGATGCGTTCAGGTGTGATTGCAAAGAAGGTGGGAATGACCCGCATCTACAACGATGCCGGGGAACATGTTCCCGTCACCGTTCTCCAGATGGAGAACTGCCAGGTCGTGGCGCAGCGCACGCAGGAGAAGAACGGCTATACCGCCGTCCAGCTCGGCGTTGGCCTTGCCAAGGTGAAGAACACGTCGAAGGCGATGCGCGGCCATTTCGCGACCGCTTCCGTCGAGCCGAAGGCCAAGGTTGCCGAGTTCCGCGTCTCCGCCGACAACATGATCGATGTCGGCGCCGAGATTACCGTCGATCATTTCGTCGTCGGCCAGAAGGTCGATGTGACGGGAACCACGATCGGCAAGGGTTTCCAGGGCGTCATCAAGCGCCACCACATGGGCGGCGGCCGCGCGACCCACGGCAACTCGGTCTCGCACCGTACGCACGGCTCGACCGGGCAGCGCCAGGACCCGGGCAAGGTGTTCAAGGGCAAGCATATGGCCGGCCACATGGGTGACACCCGCGTCACCACGCAGAATGTCGAGGTCGTCTCGACCGATGCCGATCGCGGTCTGATCCTGATCCGCGGCGCGGTTCCCGGTTCGAAGGGCGCCTGGATCCTGGTCCGTGACGCAGCCAAGGTTGCGCTGCCGGCCAATGCGCCGAAGCCCGCCGCAATCCGCGCCATTGCAACCAATGATGGCGCCAAGAACGATGCCCCGGCCACAGCAGATGCCCCGGCCACAGAGGGAGCGGAATAATGGACCTCAAGATCACAACGCTTGGCGGCAAGGACGCCGGCAAGGTGAAACTCTCCGAGGAGATTTTCGGCCTTGATCCGCGCGAGGACATCCTGCAGCGCGTCGTGCGCTGGCAGCTTGCCAAGAAGCAGCAGGGCACGCACAAGACCAAGGGTCGCGCCGAGATCGCCCGCACCGGCGCCAAGATGTACAAGCAGAAGGGTACGGGCCGCGCCCGTCACCATTCGGCACGCGCTCCGCAGTTCCGCGGCGGCGGCAAGGCCCACGGCCCGGTCGTCCGCAGCCACGAGCACGATTTGCCGAAGAAGGTGCGTGCGCTGGGCCTCAAGCATGCTCTCTCGGCCAAGGCCAAGAGCGCCTCGCTCATCATCATTGATGAATTGATGCTGACCGAGGCCAAGACCAAGGCGCTGATCGCGAATTTCGCGACGCTGGGCCTGTCCAACGCCCTGCTGATCGGCGGCGCCGAGCTCGACAAGAATTTTAAGCTGGCGGCGACGAACATCCCGAACATCGACGTGCTGCCCATCCAGGGCATCAACGTCTACGACATTCTGCGCCGCGGCACGCTGGTCCTTTCGAAGGCCGCCGTCGAGGCTCTCGAGGAGCGCTTCAAATGACCGACCTTCGTCACTACGACGTGATCGTCTCGCCGGCGATCACCGAAAAGTCGACCATGGCTTCCGAGCAGAACCAGGTCGTCTTCAACGTCGCCAAGAAGGCGTCGAAGCCGGAAATCAAGGCTGCCGTCGAAGCGCTGTTCGGCGTCAAGGTGATGGCCGTGAACACGCTTGTCCGCAAGGGCAAGATCAAGCGCTTCCGCGGCACGATCGGCCGCCAGAGCGACGTCAAGAAGGCGATTGTGACGCTGGCCGACGGCCAGTCGATCGACGTCGCGACGGGTCTCTGAGCAAGACCGCGAGGACAACAGACATGGCACTGAAAAAATTCAACCCGATAACGCCGAGCACCCGCCAGCTGGTCATCGTCGACCGCTCGGGCCTCTACAAGGGCAAGCCCGTCAAGGGCCTGACCCAGGGCCTGACCAAATCGGGCGGCCGCAACAATTACGGCCGCATCACGGCCCGCTTCATTGGCGGCGGTCACAAGCGTACGTACCGCATCATCGACTTCAAGCGCCGCAAGTTCGACATTGTCGGCACAGTCGAGCGTATCGAATACGATCCGAACCGCAGCGCCTTCATCGCGCTGATCAAGTATGACGATGGCGAGCTGTCCTACATCATCGCTCCGCAGCGCCTTGCTGCCGGCGACAAGATCGTGGCCGGCGAAGCGGTCGACGTGAAGCCGGGCAATGCGATGCCGCTGGCCTCGATGCCGGTCGGCACGATCGTCCACAACATCGAGCTGAAGCCGGGCAAGGGCGCCCAGGTTGCCCGTTCGGCTGGCGGTTATGCCCAGCTCGTCGGCCGTGACCAGGGCATGGCGATCCTGCGCCTCAACTCCGGCGAGCAGCGTGTCGTCCACGGCTCGTGCATGGCCACTGTCGGCGCCGTGTCCAACCCGGACCACGGCAACATCAATGACGGCAAGGCAGGCCGCACGGTGTGGCGGGGAAAACGTCCGCACAATCGCGGCGTGACCATGAACCCGGTCGACCATCCGCACGGCGGCGGCGAAGGCCGCACCTCGGGTGGCCGCCATCCGGTTTCGCCTTGGGGCAAGCCGACCAAGGGCAAGAAGACGCGGTCCAATAAGGCGACCGACAAGTTCATCCTGCGCTCGCGCCATCAGCGCAAGAGCTAAGAAGAGGTAACGCCAAGTGACTCGTTCGATTTGGAAAGGCCCCTTCATCGACGGCTACCTTCTCAAGAAGGTGGACAAGGTTCGTGAAGGTGGTCGCAATGAGGTGATCAAGATGTGGAGCCGTCGCTCCACCATCCTGCCGCAGTTCGTCGGCTTCACCTTCGGTGTCTACAACGGCCAGAAGCACGTTCCCGTTTCGGTGAACGAGGACATGGTCGGTCACAAGTTCGGTGAATTCGCTCCGACCCGGACCTATTACGGTCACGGCGCGGATAAGAAGGCGAAGAGGAAATAATCATGGGCAAGGCCAAAGCTCCGCGCAGGCTTGCTGACAACGAAGCGCGCGCCGTGTTGCGCACGATCCGTATCAGCCCGCAGAAGCTGAACCTGGTTGCCGCGCTGATCCGCGGCAAGAAGGTCGCGACAGCGCTTTCCGATCTCGAATTCTCGGCCAAGCGGATTTCCGGCACGGTCAAGAAGACGCTGGAATCGGCGATCGCCAACGCGGAAAACAATCACGACCTCGACGTCGATGCGCTGATTGTGGCGGAAGCCTATGTCGGCAAGTCGATCGTCATGAAGCGGTTCCATGCCCGTGGCCGTGGCCGCGCCAGCCGTATCGAGAAGCCGTTCTCGCACCTCACGATCGTCGTTCGTGAAGTCGAAGAAAAAGTGGAGGCCGCATAATGGGCCAGAAAATCAATCCGATCGGTCTGCGTCTCGGCATCAACCGCACCTGGGATTCGCGCTGGTTCGCCAACACCGGCGAGTACGGCAAGCTGCTGCATGAGGACATCAAGATCCGCAAGTATCTTGAGAAGGAACTCAAGCAGGCTGCGATTTCGAAGGTCGTGATCGAGCGTCCGCACAAGAAGTGCCGCGTCACCATCCATGCGGCGCGTCCGGGCCTGATCATCGGCAAGAAGGGCGCTGACATCGAGAAGCTTCGCAGGAAGCTGATGGAGATGACGAAGTCCGAGACGCATTTGAACATCGTCGAAGTGCGTAAGCCCGAGATCGACGCGACGCTGGTCGCCCAGTCGATCGCCCAGCAACTCGAGCGCCGTATCGCGTTCCGCCGCGCCATGAAGCGCGCCGTGCAGTCGGCGATGCGCCTCGGTGCCGAAGGCATCCGCATCAACTGCGCCGGCCGTCTCGGCGGCGCCGAGATCGCGCGCATGGAATGGTATCGCGAAGGTCGCGTGCCGCTGCATACGCTGCGCGCCGACGTCGACTACGGCACGGCCGAAGCCCACACCGCCTACGGCATCTGCGGCGTCAAGGTCTGGGTGTTCAAGGGCGAGATCCTCGAGCACGACCCGATGGCTTCGGAGCGCCGCGCCACCGAGGGCGATCATGCGCATGGCGGTGGTGGTGAGCGCGAACGCGGTCGCCGTCGCGAAAACGCCTGAGACAGTTGAGAATTTGGAGTTAGAACGATGCTGCAGCCAAAGCGCACAAAGTTCCGCAAGCAGTTCAAGGGTCGTATCCATGGTGCCGCCAAGGGTGGCACCAATCTGGATTTCGGCGGTTTCGGGCTGAAGGCGCTTGAGCCGAACCGCGTCACTGCGCGTGAGATCGAGGCAGCCCGCCGCGCGATCACCCGCGAGATGAAGCGCGCCGGCCGTGTCTGGATCCGTATCTTTCCGGACGTGCCGGTGACGTCGAAGCCGACCGAAGTCCGCATGGGCAAGGGCAAGGGCGCGGTCGATTACTGGGCGGCGCGCGTCAAGCCCGGCCGGATCATGTTCGAGATCGACGGCGTCAATGAGGAAACCGCCCGTGAGGCGCTGCGTCTCGGCGCGGCCAAGCTCTCGGTCAGGACGCGCTTCGTACAGCGCATCGCAGAATAAGGACGGGCTGATCATGAAAGCCGAAGACATCCGGACCAAGACCCAGGACCAGCTGACCGACGAATTGGCCAGCCTGAAGAAGGAGCAGTTCAACCTGCGCTTCCAGAAGGCCACCGGCCAGCTCGAGAAGACCGCGCGCGTGAGGCAGGTCCGCAAGGACATTGCGCGTATCAAGACCATCGCTGCGGAAAAGTCCGCGGCTAAGAAGGCTTAAGGACGAAAACCATGCCAAAGCGCATTCTGCAGGGCACCGTCGTCAGCGACAAAAACGAGAAGACGGTTGTTGTTAAGGTCGAACGGCGCTTCACGCATCCCGTGATGAAGAAGACCGTGCGCATGACCAAGAAGTACAAGGCGCACGACGAGAACAACGCCCACAAGGTCGGCGATCAGGTGTTCATCCAGGAATCGAAGCCGATTTCCAAGGACAAGCGCTGGACCGTCGTATCTTCGGACCAGGCGTAAACAACGAATTTTGGACAGACCGGGGAGGGGCTTTGCGCCCGTCCCGTTAGAAGAGAAGAAGGCGGCCAGTCATGATTCAGATGCAAACAAACCTCGACGTCGCGGATAATTCCGGCGCCCGTCGTGTCATGTGCATCAAGGTGCTGGGCGGCTCGAAGCGGAAATACGCTTCCGTGGGCGACATCATCGTGGTGTCGATCAAGGAAGCCATCCCGCGCGGCCGCGTCAAGAAGGGCGATGTGATGAAGGCGGTCGTGGTTCGCACGGCCAAGGACATCCGCCGCCCGGACGGCAGCGTGATCCGTTTCGACAAGAACGCGGCCGTTCTCGTCGACAACAAGAAAGAGCCGATCGGCACGCGTATCTTCGGACCGGTTCCGCGCGAACTCCGCGCCAAGAACCACATGAAGATCATCTCGCTCGCGCCTGAAGTGCTGTAAGGAGCCGGACCAATGCAGAAGATTAGAAAAGGCGACAAGGTCGTCGTGCTGGCCGGCAAGGACAAGGGCCGTTCGGGCGAAGTCCTCTCGGTACAGCCGAAGGAAGACACCGCGCTGGTGCGCGGCGTCAACATGATCCGTCGTCACCAGAAGCAGTCCCAGTCCCAAGAGGGCGGGATCATCACCAAGGAAGCGCCGATCCAGCTGTCGAACATCGCGCTGGCCGACCCCAAGGATGGCAAGCCGACCCGTGTCGGCTTCATCTTCCAGAAGGACGGTAAGAAGGTGCGCGTCGCCAAGCGCTCGGGAGAAGTCATCAATGGCTAAGGCTCAAACCAAGCAGGCGACTGCCCAGAACACGCCGCGCCTCAAGCAGGTCTACAACGAGACCATCCGCAAGGCGCTGCAGGAGCAGTTCGGCTACGAGAACGAGATGCAGGTTCCGCGCATCGACAAGATCGTGCTGAACATGGGCGTCGGCGAAGCGACCGGCGATTCGAAGAAGCCTTCGATCGCGGCGGAAGATCTTGCGCTGATCGCCGGCCAGAAGGCCGTCGTCACGCACGCGCGCAACTCGATCGCCGGCTTCAAGGTCCGCGAAAAGATGCCGATCGGCGCCAAGGTCACGCTGCGCAAGGAACGCATGTACGAGTTCCTTGACCGCCTCGTGAACATCGCGCTGCCGCGCGTCCGCGACTTCCGCGGACTCAATCCGAAGAGCTTCGATGGCCGTGGCAACTATGCCATGGGCATCAAGGAACACATCGTGTTCCCGGAGATCAACTACGACAAGGTTGATCAGATCTGGGGCATGGACGTCATCGTTTGTACGACTGCGAAGACGGATGACGAAGCCAGGGCATTGCTCAAGGCCTTCAACTTCCCCTTCCGCCAGTAACGGCAGCGAGAAAAGGAAAAATCTGAAATGGCAAAGACCAGCTCAGTCGAGAAGAACAACAGGCGCCGCAAGCTTGTGGACCAGTACGCTGCCAAGCGTAAGGTCCTCAAGGCGATCATCATGGATCAGTCCAAGCCGATGGAAGAGCGCTTCCGCGCTCAGCTGAAGCTTGCGGCACTGCCGCGCAACTCGGCCAAGATCCGCATCCGCAACCGCTGCGAAGTCACCGGACGTCCGCGTGCCTACTATCGCAAGCTCAAAGTATCGCGCATCGCGCTTCGTGATCTCGGCAATAACGGCCAGATCCCGGGCCTGGTCAAGTCGAGCTGGTAAGGAGGACATAACATGTCATTGAGCGATCCTCTCGGCGATATGCTGACCCGCATCCGCAACGCCTATGGCCGCAAGAAGTCGAGCGTTTCGACGCCGGCCTCGCGCCTGCGCACCCGCGTCCTCGACGTGCTGAAGGCGGAAGGCTATATCCGCGACTACAGCCAGACCGACTTCGACAACGGCAAGTCCGAAATCGAGATCGAGCTGAAGTATTTCGACGGTGCGCCGGTGGTGCGCGAAATCGCCCGCGTCTCGAAGCCGGGCCGTCGCGTTTACGTTTCGGCGAAGTCGATCCCGCACGTCGCCAACGGCCTCGGCATCGCCATCCTTTCGACGCCAAAGGGCGTGATGGCCGACCACGAAGCGCGTGAACAGAATGTCGGCGGGGAAATCCTCTGCCAGATCTTCTGATCTGGAGCGCGATCCCGAACCGAACCACGCAGTGAAAAGTGGAACCTGGATTCGGACAAGATCACGCTCGAAACAGAGACCTGAAACAAGAGAAGTGACGAGGACAACAAAATGTCTCGTATTGGAAAGAAACCCGTTTCGCTGCCGCAGGGCGTGACCGCGACCGTCGACGGCCAGACCGTCACGGCGAAGGGCCCCAAGGGTGAGCTGAAGTTCGTGGTCAACGACGAAGTGCTGGTCAAGATGGAAGGCAGCGAGATCGCTGTCCAGCCACGCGACCAGACCAAGACCGCCCGTTCCAAATGGGGCATGTCGCGCACGCAGATCGTCAACATCCTGCAGGGCGTCAAGGACGGTTTCGAAAAGAAGCTCGAGATCACCGGCGTCGGCTATCGCGCCGCCATGCAGGGCAAGAACCTGCAGCTGGCGCTCGGCTTCAGCCATGACGTCGTCTACGAAACGCCGCAGGACATCACCATCACCGTGCCGAAGCCGACGGAAATCACCGTGACCGGCATCGACAAGCAGAAGGTCGGTCAGGTCGCTGCCGAGATCCGCGAATATCGCGGTCCTGAGCCGTACAAGGGCAAGGGCGTTCGTTACGCTGGCGAGAAGATCGTCCGCAAGGAAGGCAAGAAGAAGTAATTTCGTCAATGGTGAATGGTGAATGGTAAAATGGCAGTAGGATGGGCAGGAGCCGGGCGGCACCTGGTTTCTACCTTTCACCATTTTTCCATTCACCATTCACTGCAAATCAACGCCGCGGGGAGCGGTCGCGGGAGGCTTGTCTACCGCACAGGATTGCCCCCGTTTTTTGAAGGCAAGGAACTGATATCATGGGCTCGAAAGACTCCACCCAACGCCGCGCTCAGCGCGTCCGCCGCCAGATCAAGAAGGTCGCTGGCGAGCGTCCGCGTCTTTCGGTCCACCGCACGTCGAAGAACATCTACGTCCAGGTCATCGACGACGCCAAGGGCCACACCATCGCTGCCGCCTCGACGCTGGAGAAGGACCTCAAGGGTTCGCTCAAGACCGGTGCCGACACTGCCGCCGCTGTGGCAATCGGCAAGCTGATTGCCGAGCGCGCTTCGAAAGCCGGCGTCAAGGAAGTCGTCTTCGACCGCGGACCGTACATCTATCACGGCCGCGTCAAGGCGCTGGCCGAGGCCGCCCGTGAAGGTGGCTTGAGCTTCTAAAGCATGATCCCGAACCGGAGGTCAGCGCAGCAATAAGTTGCAGACTTTTCGGATAAGATCATGCGAAGGGAAAAATGAGTTTCGCTCCCGGCAACCCACAGAGGGAACCGGATATCATCATCAACCGTGCTTCCGGAAAAAAACAAGGAACAGGATATGGCACAGGAACGTAGGGATGGCGGCCGCGGCCGTGATCGCGAAGAGCGCGACGACGGCATGGTGGACAAGCTCGTCCACATCAACCGCGTCGCCAAGGTCGTCAAGGGCGGCCGGCGCTTCGGCTTTGCAGCACTCGTCGTCGTCGGCGACCAGAAGGGCCGTGTCGGCTTTGGTCACGGCAAGGCGCGCGAAGTGCCAGAGGCGATCCGCAAGGCGACCGAATCGGCCAAGCGCGACATGATCTTCGTGCCGCTGCGCTCGGGCCGTACGCTGCATCACGACGTCGAAGGACGCTGGGGTGCCGGACGCGTTCTGCTGCGCGCTGCCAAGCAGGGTACCGGCATCATCGCCGGCGGCCCGATGCGCGCCGTCTTCGAGACGCTCGGCATGCATGACGTGGTCGCCAAGTCGATGGGTTCGTCGAACCCCTACAACATGGTTCGCGCCACCTTCGACGCGCTGAAGAGCCAGATGCATCCCAAGGATGTGGCTGCCGCGCGCGGCATCAAGTATTCGACCCTTCAGGCCCGCCGCGGCACCGCCGTTGCGGCCGAAGAATAGTCGACGCTGACCAGGGATATTGACCATGGCCAAGAAAGCAACCAAGACCATCACCGTCGAGCAGATCGGTTCGCCGATCCGCCGGCCGAAGGAGCAGCGCGCGACGCTGGTCGGCCTCGGCCTCAACAAGATGCACAAGCAGCGCACGCTGGAGGACACCCCCTCCGTGCGCGGCATGATCGCTGCCGTCCAGCATCTCGTCCGCGTCGTGGACGAGGGCTGAACCAGAGCGCAGGAGAACTCAGATGAAACTCAACGATCTGCGTGACAAGGACGGCGCGACGCATTCCAGGAAGCGTCTCGGCCGCGGCATCGGCTCCGGCTCGGGCAAGACCGCCGGTCGCGGCGTCAAGGGCCAGAAGGCGCGCTCCGGCGTCGCCGTCAACGGCTTCGAGGGTGGCCAGATGCCGCTCTACCGGCGTCTGCCGAAGCGCGGCTTCAACAACATCTTCGCCAAGAGCTTTACCGTCGTGTCGCTGGCCCGCATCCAGGCCGCGCTCGATGCCAAGAAGCTCGACGCCAAGACGACCGTGACCGCCGAAGCGCTGGTCGCGGCCGGCGTCATCCGCCGCGTCAAGGACGGCGTGCGCATTCTCTCCGACGGCGAGATCAAGTCGAAGCTTGCCTTCGACGTGGCTGGCGCCTCCAAGGCTGCCATCGAGAAGATCGAAAAGGCCGGCGGTTCGGTAAAGCTGCCGGAAAAGGCAGCAGCCGAGTAACGGCGATTTGAAGCGCGATCGGCAGAGCGGGACACGTTTCGCTTTTGATTGCGCTTTGATCTGCTCAATATGGCGGCCGCGTCAACGCGGCCGCTTGCATGTTTGCAGTCCGGAGCTTATCTCGTGAGCTTCGGTGACACGCGCCGCCTGAGTTGCGGGCCATCGAGCGTGACCAAGCGGAGAATCAGGCATGGCTTCGGCTGCTGAACAACTAGCCTCGAATCTGAATTTCTCGGCCTTCGCCAAGGCGGAGGATCTGAAGAAGCGCATCTGGTTCACCGTTGGCGCGCTGCTGGTCTACCGCCTCGGCACCTATATCCCGCTGCCCGGTATCAATCCCGACGCTTTCGCCCAGGCCTTCTCGTCGCAGAGCAAGGGCGTGCTTGGCATGTTCAACATGTTCGCCGGCGGCGCCGTCGAGCGCATGGCGATCTTTGCCCTCGGCATCATGCCCTATATCTCCGCTTCCATCATCATGCAGCTGATGACCTCCGTGATCCCGTCACTGGAGGCGCTGAAGAAGGAAGGCGAGCAGGGCCGCAAGGTCATCAACCAGTATACCCGCTACGGCACCGTGCTCTTGGCGCTGGTCCAGGCCTACGGCATTGCGGTCGGACTGGAAGGCGGCAGCGGCATCGTCAGCGATCCCGGCATGTTCTTCCGCATCTCAACCGTCATCACGCTGGTCGGCGGCACCATGTTCCTGATGTGGCTCGGCGAGCAGATCACCGCCCGCGGCATCGGCAACGGCATTTCGCTGATCATCTTTGCCGGCATCGTCGCCGGCCTGCCGCAAGCCATCTCCGGTACGCTGGAACTTGGCCGCACCGGCGCGCTGTCGACCGGCCTGATCCTGGCGATCATCGTTCTGGCCGTCGTCGTCATCGCGCTGATCGTGTTCTTTGAGCGCGCCCAGCGGCGCTTGCTGATCCAGTATCCCAAGCGCCAGGTCGGCAACCGCATGTTCCAGGGCGACACCTCGCATCTGCCGCTCAAGCTCAACACGGCCGGCGTCATTCCGCCGATCTTCGCGTCTTCGCTGCTGTTGCTGCCGGCGACGGTCGCCGGCTTCTCGCAGACGACCAACATGCCAGCCTGGGCCAGCACCGTCCTGGCGGCACTCGGCCATGGCCAGCCGCTCTACATGGCGTTCTATGCGGCGATGATCGTGTTTTTCGCCTTCTTCTATACGGCGATCGTCTTCAACCCGAAGGACACCGCCGACCAGCTCAAGAAGCATTCGGGTTTCATTCCGGGCTACCGTCCGGGCGAGCGCACCGCGGATTACATCGACTATGTCCTTACCCGCATAACTGTCGTCGGCGCCATTTATCTGGTGCTGGTGTGTCTGCTGCCCGAGTTCCTGATTTCAGCGACTGGCGTACCATTCTACCTCGGTGGCACATCGCTTCTGATCGTGGTCAGTGTAACGCTCGACACGGTGGCGCAAATTCAGGGTCACCTGATCGCGCACCAGTATGAGGGCCTGATCAAGAAGTCGAAGCTGCGCGGGGGGAAGAAAGCCAGATGAGGTTGATATTGCTTGGGCCGCCAGGGGCGGGCAAGGGGACGCAAGCACAAAGACTGGTAGAAAAATACGGCATTCCCCAACTCTCGACGGGCGATATGCTGCGCGCTGCTGTCCAGGCCGGCACCGAAGTCGGCAAACGGGCCAAGGCGGTGATGGACGCTGGCGAACTGGTTTCCGACGCCATCGTCAACGCTATCGTCGCCGAGCGTATCGATCAGGCCGATTGCGCAAGGGGATTCATCCTTGACGGATATCCGCGAACCCTGGTGCAGGCGGACGCGGTTGAATCGATGCTCTCGGCTCGCCGCCTCACTCTCGACGCCGTCATCGAACTTGTCGTCGACGACAAGGCGCTGGTTGGCCGAATCGGCAAGCGCGCCGAAGAGGCCAAGGCCGCGGGTCTGCCGGTGCGCAAGGACGACAATCCGGCGGTGTTCGAAGAGCGCCTGAAGGAGTACTACAAGAAGACGTCGCCGCTGATCGGCTATTACTATGCCAAGGGCAAGCTGAGAGGTGTCGACGGCATGGCGGACATCGATGCGGTGACGCGGCAGATCGAAGCGGTGCTCACGGCTGCGACCCCAGCGGCGGCCCAACGGTCTGCGAACGGAAAATAAACGATTGCGCTTGACTGGAGCGGTTCGCTGGGGTATGGCGGCCCGTCTTCCTATCAGGCATGAGGCTTGCTTGCCCGCAAGGGCAAGGCAGCCGCTTTGAACTGGAAACTCCCGCATGGGCCGGCCTCCACCGGACGCGGGGCAACTTTGACAGTGCCGGCTTGTCCGGCCCACATGGAGAAGAGAAGAACATGGCTCGTATAGCCGGCGTCAACATTCCGACCAACAAGCGCGTCGTCATTGCGCTTCAGTACATTCACGGCATTGGCAAGAGCTTCGCCCAGGAGATCGTCGACAAGGTCGGCATCCCGGCCGAGCGCCGCGTCAACCAGCTGACCGACGCGGAAGTGCTGCAGATCCGCGAGACGATCGACCGTGACTACCAGGTCGAGGGCGATCTGCGCCGCGAAGTGTCGATGAACATCAAGCGGCTCATGGACCTCGGCTGCTACCGCGGCCTGCGTCATCGCCGCTCGCTGCCGGTTCGCGGCCAGCGCACGCATACCAATGCGCGCACCCGCAAGGGCCCGGCCAAGTCGATCGCCGGCAAAAAGAAGTAATTTAGGGGAATAAGGGAGTAGGGGAGTAAGGCCAGTAGGGAACAGCCGCCAATTGGATTGCGCGTTTCCCTACTCCCTTACTGCCCTATTCCCCTACTCCCTTACGAAGGTGGAGCCGCTGGCATTACGGCGGTGTAGAGATCAACTGAAAGGACCATCATGGCCAAGGAAGCCACACGTGTTCGCCGTCGCGAACGCAAGAATATCTCGTCGGGCGTTGCCCACGTCAACTCGACCTTCAACAACACGATGATCACCATCACCGACGCGCAGGGCAATTCGATTGCCTGGTCGTCGGCGGGAGCCCAGGGCTTCAAGGGATCTCGCAAGTCGACCCCGTTCGCCGCCCAGATGGCTGCCGAGGACGTTGCCAAGAAGGCCCAGGAACACGGCATGCGCATGCTTGAGGTCGAGGTCTGCGGACCCGGCTCGGGTCGTGAATCGGCGCTGCGCGCATTGCAGGCAGCCGGCTTCACCATCACCTCGATCCGTGACGTGACGCCGATCCCGCACAATGGCTGCCGCCCGCGCAAGAAGCGCCGCGTCTAATGCCTGTTGCCCAAAACGCGCAGCGGTTTTGGGCAACGACATGCATAAAAACAGAGACCTGAAGCGCTACGCGCTTGAGGGAAAAAATTACCGAACGCCGCGCGAACGCCATTAGCGTTCCTCCACGGCATTCCAGGTCGCCCGCCACGATTGGATGGTGGCGGGTCAACGGAAGGAAAGCATCATGATCCAGAAAAATTGGCAGGAACTGATCAAGCCGAACAAGATCGAGTTCTCTTCGAAGAAGAAGACGCTGACCACGCTGGTCGCCGAGCCGCTCGAGCGCGGCTTTGGTCTGACCCTCGGCAATGCGCTGCGTCGCGTGCTTCTGTCTTCGCTGCGTGGCGCGGCTGTGACCGCCGTGCAGATCGACGGCGTTCTGCATGAATTCTCGTCGATCGCCGGCGTGCGCGAGGACGTGACAGACATCGTCCTGAATATCAAGGAAATCGCCATCCGCATGGAAGGCGACGGCCCCAAGCGCATGGTCGTGCGCAAGCAGGGACCGGGCGCTGTTCTGGCCGGCGACATCCAGACGGTCGGCGACGTCGAGATCCTCAATCCCGACCACGTCATCTGCACGCTGGACGAGGGCGCTGAAATCCGCATGGAGTTCACCGTCGATACCGGCAAGGGCTACGTGCCGGCCGACCGCAATCGCGCCGAAGACGCGCCGATCGGCCTCATCCCGGTCGACAGCCTCTACTCGCCGGTCAAGAAGGTCTCCTACAAGGTCGAGAACACCCGCGAGGGCCAGGTTCTCGACTACGACAAGCTGACCATGACGATCGACACCGACGGTTCGATCTCGGGCGAGGACGCGGTGGCTTTCGCCGCCCGCATCCTGCAGGACCAGCTTGGCCTGTTCGTCAATTTCGACGAGCCGCAGAAGGAAGTCGCCGCCGAGCAGGTGACCGAGCTTGCCTTCAACCCGGCGCTGCTCAAGAAGGTCGACGAACTCGAGCTTTCGGTGCGTTCGGCCAACTGCCTGAAGAATGACAACATCGTCTATATCGGCGACTTGATCCAGAAGACCGAAGCCGAGATGCTGCGCACCCCGAACTTCGGTCGCAAGTCGCTGAACGAGATCAAGGAAGTCCTGGCGGCGATGGGCCTGCACCTCGGCATGGAAGTGCCGGATTGGCCGCCGGAAAACATCGAAGACCTCGCCAAGCGTTACGAAGATCAATACTGACCGGTGAATTGAGAATGGTGAAATGGTGAATGGTCGTCGGTCGGCGACTTCGGAGAGGTAGAGCCCTTCCATTCACCATTCACTATTGACCATTCACAAAACGAAACAGCCGGGCCAACCGCCCACAACACCAGGAGAAGAGCCATGCGCCACGGATTTAAAGGCCGCCGGTTCGCCCGCAGCATAAGCCACCGCAAGTCGATGTTTGCCAATCTTGCCGTGTCGCTCATCGAGCATGAGCAGATACTCACCACCTTGCCGAAGGCGAAGGATCTGCGTCCGATCGTCGAGAAGCTGGTGACGCTCGGCAAGCGCGGCGACCTGCATGCCCGCCGCCAGGTGATTGCCCAGATCGGCAATGAAGGCGTCGTCAAGCGCCTGTTCGACACGATCGCGCCGCGCTACGCCACCCGCAACGGCGGCTATCTGCGCATCATGAAGGCGGGCTTCCGCCACGGCGACAATGCCGCCATGGCGGTCATCGAGTTCGTCGATCGCGACACCTCGGCCAAGGGCGCCGGCGACCGTGCCCGCATCGAGGCAGAAGGCACTGACGAGGAAGCCGCAGCCGCATAAGCTTCGGTTTTCCCTCAAGGAGTTCAAAAGGGCCTGCGGGCCCTTTTGTGCGTTCTGGAAGCGGTAGGGAGCATTGCGGGGACTGTCTTGACTTAAGCCCATGTCTTTTCCTCGAGAATAATTCGATTACATCGACTTAGCCTTTCATTTTGCACAATCGTCGGGACAATGGCGCCCGACCCCGGAGGATTCGGAATGCGCGTAAAACGGCTGTCCCTTGTTCTACTCTGCGCCTTGATGGCGGCGGCAGTCGTGCCGGCCGCCAGGCAGGCGCTGGCTCAGGACACCAAGGCCGATCCCGGTCTGTCCGACGTGCTGACCGACATGTTGCGCGGCGCCGAAGGCGAAAATGCCACCTCCGGTCCAGACAAGCGCGTGCCGTTCGGCCGCGAGGAGATGCAACTGTCGTTTGCGCCGCTGGTCAAGCAGACGGCGCCGGCCGTGGTCAATGTCTATGCCTCGCAAACGGCCAGGCTGAGGTCGCCCTTCGACGGCGATCCGTTCTTCGAAGAGTTCTTCGGCCGTTCGCAGCCGCGTGCGCAGTCTTCGCTCGGCTCCGGCGTGCTGGTCGACCCGACAGGCATAGTGGTCACCAATTTCCACGTCATCAAGGACGCCGATCAGGTCAAGGTCGCCACCGCGGACGGGCGTGAATTCGACAGCAAGGTGCTGCTCAAGGACGAGACGCTTGACCTCGCCGTGCTCAAGATCTCCGCCGACAAGCCATTTCCGGTCGTCGCCATCGGCGATTCCGACGCGCTCGAGGTCGGCGACCTGTTGTTGGCCATCGGCAACCCCTTCGGTGTCGGCCAGACCACCACCAGCGGCATCGTTTCGGCACTCGCCCGCAGCCACATCGGCGTTTCCGATTCCAGTTTCTTCATCCAGACCGACGCTGCGATCAATCCCGGCAATTCCGGCGGTGCGCTGATCAACATGGGTGGCCAACTGGTCGGCATCAACACGGCGATCTACAGCCGCAGCGGCGGCTCGATCGGCATCGGCTTTGCTATTCCCTCCAATATGGTTCGCGCGTTTGCCGATGCGGCCAAGGCCGGGCGCGACTTCTTCGAGAGGCCGTATATCGGCGCCGAATTCGAGCGCGTGACGCCGCAAATCGCCGAATCGCTCGGTCTCGAGACGCCGACCGGGGCACTGGTTTCGTCCATCGACGAAGCCGGGCCGGCGGCCAAGGCGGGGCTCAAGGCCGGTGACGTCGTGCTGTCGCTCAATGGCACGCCGGTCGAGAGCATTGAGGCGCTGGATTACCGGATGGCGACACTGTCGATCGGCACCAATGCCAGCTTCGCCGTTCTGAGCAAAGGGCAGCAAGCGGCGATGGACATCGCGCTGGAGCGTGCGCCGGAAGGTGCGAAACTCGCGGAGGTGACGCTGCGCGGTCGCAGCCCGTTCTCCGGCGCCAAGGTTGCGGAACTGTCGCCGCGGCTCGCCCAGCGGCTCGGCATTCGCACGGATGTCAAGGGTGTTACCGTGATCGACATCAATCGCGGTTCGCCCGCAGCCGGTTTCGGCTTCCAGCCGGGCGACATCGTTCGCGAGGTCAACGGCTTGACCATCGATACCGCCGCGACCCTGGAACAGGCAGCCATGCAGGAGACGCGCTGGTGGCGCTTTACCGTCGAGCGCGGCGGGCAGATACTGCGCCAGGTGTTGCGTTACTAAGCCCGAGCGTCGATCCTTCGGACGAGATCGCGCTCCAATGAAAAGACGTGCATGGCCGATCTGTTCAGTGTCGATGAACCGGAAAAGGCGCCGCCCGGCAGGCCGCTGGCCGACCGGCTGCGCCCGCAGAACCTCAGCGAGGTCGTCGGCCAGGAGCATCTGACCGGACCCGACGGCGCGCTGACGCGGCTGATCGGCTCCGGCTCGCTCGGCTCGATGATCTTCTGGGGGCCGCCCGGGACGGGCAAGACCACGGTCGCGCGGCTGCTTGCCGGCGAAACCAGCCTTGCGTTCCAACAGATATCGGCGGTGTTTTCCGGAGTCGCCGACCTGAAGAGAGTGTTCGAGGCGGCGAAGCTGCGCCGCACCAACGGCCGTCAGACGCTGCTCTTCGTCGACGAGATCCATCGCTTCAACCGCGCCCAGCAGGACAGTTTTCTGCCTGTCATGGAAGACGGCACCGTCGTGTTGGTTGGCGCCACCACCGAAAACCCCTCCTTCGAGCTGAATGCGGCGCTACTGTCCCGCGCGCGCGTGCTGGTCTTTCATTCGCTCGGTGAGGACAGCATCGCAAAACTGCTGGCGCGTGCCGAGGAGACCGAGGGCAGGGCGCTGCCGCTCGACGACGAGGCGAGGGCGATGCTCGTCCGCATGAGCGATGGCGATGGTCGTGCGGCGCTGACGCTGGCCGAAGAGGTCTGGCGCGCCGCCAAGTCAGGCGAGGTGTTCAGCGCCGAGGGCCTGCTGCGCATCGTCCAGCGCCGCGCGCCGATCTACGACAAGGGCCAGGACGGCCATTACAATCTGATCTCGGCGCTGCACAAATCGGTACGCGGCTCCGACCCCGACGCCGCCCTCTATTATCTCGCCCGCATGTTCGATGCCGGCGAGGACCCGCTCTATCTCGGCCGCCGCCTGGTGCGCATGGCGATGGAGGATATCGGGCTGGCAGACCCGCAGGCGCTGGTCGTCGCCAATGCCGCCAAGGATGCCTACGACTATCTGGGCTCGCCAGAGGGCGAACTCGCCTTCGCCGAGGCCACGGTCTATCTCGCCAGCGCGCCCAAATCCAACGCCGTCTACACCGCCTTCAAGGCCGCCACACAGGCGGCTAAGGAGTTCGGCTCATTGCTGCCGCCCAAACACATCCTCAACGCCCCGACCAAGCTGATGAAGGAAGAAGATTACGGCGCCGGCTACCGTTACGACCACGACGAGCCGGACGCTTTTTCCGGACAGGATTATTTTCCGGAAAAGATGGGCCGCCGTAAATTCTATGATCCGCCCGAACGCGGGTTCGAGCGTGATATCAGGAAGCGGCTCGACTATTGGGCGAAGCTGCGCGGCGAGCGGAAAAAGTAGGCTCGCGCCTACTTTCCCGCTCAGGGGCAGGGATTGACCGAGCCACCCTGCAAGGGCAGTAAACGGCGATGATCAATCTCCTCCTCGTTGCTGCGGGCGGCGCTATTGGTGCCGGGCTCCGCCACGTCGTCAATTTCGTTGCGCTGCGTCTTGTCGGCCCGAGTTTTCCCTGGGGCACGATGGCGATCAACATTGTCGGCTCGTTTGCCATGGGCCTGTTCATCACGACCCTGGCGCGGCGCTACGGCGGATCGAACGAGCTTCGGCTGTTCGTCGCCACCGGCATCCTCGGCGGCTTCACCACGTTCTCCGCCTTTTCGCTCGATTTCGCGACGCTGTGGGAGCGCGGCGCGACGCTGCCGGCGTTCGGATACGCCCTTGCCAGCCTCATTGGCGCGATCATTGCCCTGTTTCTGGGTCTTTGGCTCGCAAGAAGCCTGCCTTAATGCTATTGCCCCCGCTTGCAGCGCCGCGTGCCTCTCAGGGCGCGCCAAGGACGCTGCAGCTTTTTTGATTTGCGCATGACCCTTTCCGAAGATCGATTTCAGGTCATGCGCTAGAAACGGGTAAAAACGAGACAATGGCAGGCGTAGAACAGATCACGGTGGAGGCCGGCGAGGCGGGCATGCGGCTCGACCGCTGGTTCAAGACCCATTTTCCGGGTCTTGGCTTCGGCCATCTGCAAAAACTGCTGCGCTCCGGCCAGATCCGTGTCGATGGCGGCAGGGTGAAGGCCGATACCCGCGTCGAGCCGGGCCAGATGGTTCGCATCCCACCGCTCGAAGTGGACAAGAAGGGCGAGAGCCCGCTCACCGGTCACTCGATCCGCAACCAGGGCGACGCCGACGTTCTGGCCAAGATGCTGATCCATGAAGATCCGAAAGTGTTTGTCTTCAACAAGCCGGCCGGCCTCGCCGTCCAGGGTGGCTCAGGTGTCACCCGCAATGTCGACGACATGCTGGAAGCCTGGCGCAGCCAGAAGGGCGAGAAACCGCGTCTGGTGCACCGGCTCGACCGCGACACGTCAGGCGTGCTGGTCGTCGCCCGCACCAGGCTCGCCGCCATGAAGCTTGCCGAGGCGTTCCGGGCGCGTGAGACCAAGAAGACCTATTGGGCGCTGGTCAAGGGCGTGCCGCCGAAGCGCGAGGACAAGATCTCGACCTGGCTGATCAAGGAACCGACGCCCGACGGCGACCGGGTGCGCGTCGCCAAGCATGGCGAAAAGGGCGCCGACCACGCGGTGTCTTATTACCGAATCGTCGAGCAGGCGGCGCAGACCCTGTCCTGGCTGGAGATGGAGCCTTATACCGGCCGCACCCACCAGCTTCGCGTCCATGCCGCTCACATCGGCTGCCCGATCATCGGCGATCCCAAATATTTCGAGGCCGACACCAATTGGGATTTTCCCGGCGGCATGCAGAACCGCTTGCATCTGCACGCGCGCCGCATCGTCATCCCGCATCCCGACAAGGGTTTTATCGACGTCACCGCACCGATGCCGCCGCATATGCGCCAGAGCTGGAACCTGATCGGCTTCGACGACGCCAGCGCGGAGGACTAGGTCCAGTGGGCATGGCCACCGATACGCTCGACCGCCGCGACAGGGTCGACATGGCCGCCGCCGCCATCATGGTCGGCTTGACCTTTTCCTGGGGGCTGAACTACGTCGCCGCCAAGATCTCCTATGCCGGCTACGATCCCGTTTTCCTGTCGACCGCGCGGTCGGTCATCGGCGGGCTGTGTGTTCTCGTCTGGTGCCGCTGGCGCGGCATTGCGCTTTTCAGCCGCGACGGAACCCTTGTCGCCGGCATTCTGGCAGGCGCGCTCTTTGGTCTCGAGTTCCTGTTTCTCTATGTCGGGCTCGAACAGACGACCGTCGCGCGCAACACCTTGCTGGTCAACACCATGCCGTTCTGGGTGCTGGTCGGCGGGCATTTCCTGCTCAACGAACGCATCACCGCGCGCCGGCTCGTCGGCCTTCTGCTCGCTTTCGCCGGCCTGGTCGCGGTGTTCTCCGACCAGTTGAGCGCCGATAACGGTGCGACCCTGATTGGTGATCTGCTCAGTCTCGGCGCCGGCATTCTGTGGGCCTTGACCTACATCGTCATCAAGCGCACGAAACTGGCGGAAACGAGCGCCGAGAAGTTGCTGCTCTACCAACTGGCGGGCGCTGCGATGGTCGGCGCCTTGGTGCTGCCTTTCGCCGGGCCGCCCGTCCGCGACTTCGCCGCTTTGCCGACCTTGGCCTTGCTTTTCCAGGCGGTCTACATCGTCGCCTTCACCTATGTGCTCTGGTTCTGGTTGCTGCGGCGCTATCCGGCATCGGGCCTGTCGAGCTTCACCTTTCTTTCGCCGGTGTTCGGCGTTCTGTGCGGCGCCATCTTCTTGAACGAGCCGCTGACCATCCGTATTTTCCTGGCACTCGGCCTCATCGCAGCCGGTCTGATCATTGTGAATCGGCCGGCCCGAAAACAGATCCCCGGATGAAAGGCTCCGGCATGCGCGATATTCTCAACGACCTCGAAGCGGGAAAGCAGCTTTCCGATCCGGATCCGGTACGCCGTGCCCAGATCCAGATGAAGACGCACCTGCCGAAACGCTTCTACAAAACCGTCTCGGTCGCACCGGCCGAAGCTGGTTTTGCGGTTCATCTCGATGGCAAGCCGGTCCGTACGCCGGGCAAGGCGTTTCTGATCCTGCCGACCGAAAAAGCCGCCGCTCTGGTCGCCGGCGAGTTCGCCGCGCAAGGCGAGACGATCGACCCGATGACGATGCCGGTCATGCGTCTGGTCAACACGGCCATCGACGGCGTTGCCAGCGACCCGCAGGCGGTTTTGGAAGACATCCTGCGCTTTGCCTCGTCAGACCTGCTCTGCTATCGCGCCGACGCCCCCCGAGGGCTCGTCGATCGGCAGAACGAATATTGGGATCCCGTCATCGATTGGGCGCGGAGCGCGCTCGGCGCCCGGTTTCACCTCGCCGAAGGGGTGATCCATGTCGAGCAGCCGCGCGAGAGCATCGCGGTGCTCGGCGTTCATCTTGCCCAGCGTGCCGACCCGCTCCGGCTTGCCGCCATCCACGTCATGACCTCGTTGACGGGATCGGCACTGCTGGCGCTGGCCGTCGATTTCGGCGAGATCGACGGCGAGGCAGCCTGGGCCGCCGGCCATGTCGACGAGGACTGGCAGGCCGAGCACTGGGGCCATGACGCGGAAGCCGTCGCCCGCCGTGCCCACCGCAAGCGCGACATGATGGCCGCCGTCGGTCTCCTCGAGGCGCTCAAGGGCTGACGGCAATCGCCGCCCTCATTCGTTTCGCCTTGCCTTATTAGAGCGACGTGCGTTCCAGTTGGACGTGCAAAATACGCTCTAACACTTTGAATCTATGCATCGTGCTTTCCGAACATCGATTCCGATGTTCGGGCCGATGCATTGGACCAAAGTCATAATCCCAAAGGCGGGCTGCCTCTGGGCGGCGCTTTCTGTCACTTCTTCGCCGCGATAGCTGCCCGAGTTCGTGCCCAGAGCACGACACCGCGCAGCGTCGAGCACAGCGAGATGTCACGGGAGGACCGAATTCATGGCAATGGCAGCGACCGCCGGCAGAGCAAGCCGCGGAATGACGCGGGAAGAGAAGAAAGTCATCTTCGCTTCCTCGCTCGGCACCGTTTTCGAATGGTACGATTTCTATCTCTACGGCGCATTGGCGGCCGCGATCGGCTCGACATTCTTCAACTCGTATCCGGAAGCGACGCGCAACATCTTCACGCTGCTGGTTTTCGCCGCTGGCTTCCTCGTGCGCCCGTTCGGCGCGCTGGTGTTTGGCCGCATCGGCGATCTCGTTGGTCGCAAATACACCTTTCTCGTCACCATCATGATCATGGGCCTGTCGACTTTCCTGGTCGGCCTGCTGCCTGGTTCGGCAAGCTGGGGCATTGCAGCACCCATTATCCTGATTGCGCTGCGCATGCTGCAGGGCCTGGCGCTCGGCGGTGAATATGGCGGTGCGGCGACCTATGTGGCCGAGCATGCGCCCGACGACCGCCGCGGCTTCTACACATCGTGGATCCAGACGACGGCGACACTTGGCCTGTTCCTGTCGCTGGTCGTCATCCTTATCGTGCAGAATTCGCTGAGCAAGGAGGATTTCGAGGCCTGGGGCTGGCGCGTTCCATTCCTGCTCTCAGCCATTCTGCTCGGCATATCGGTCTGGATTCGCCTGTCGCTTGCCGAATCGCCGACCTTCCAGCGCATGAAGGACGAGGGCAAGGGCTCCAAGGCGCCGCTTACGGAAGCCTTCGGACAGTGGAAGAATGCCAAGATCGCCATTTTGGCGCTTTTCGGCCTTACCGCCGGCCAGGCCGTGGTTTGGTACAACGGCCAATTCTACGCGCTGTTTTTCCTGCAGAACGTGCTCAAGGTCGACGGCCAGTCGGTCAACATCATGATCGCCATCGCGCTGGCGCTCGGCACGATCTTCTTCGTCGTGTTCGGCTGGCTCTCCGACAAGATCGGCCGCAAGCCGATTATCATGGCGGGCCTGGCGCTGGCGATCGTCACCACCTTCCCGTTGTTCAAGGCACTGACCTGGGCAGCCAATCCGGCGCTCGCCACCGCACAGCAAAACACCCGTGCCACGATTACCGCTGCGCCTGGCGACTGCAAGTTCCAGTTCAATCCGACCGGAACGCGCAAGCCTCTGACGTCGTGCGATATTGCGACGGACTTCCTCGCCAAGAGCTCGGTGCCCTATGACATTGTCACGACAGCGGCGCCGGGGACTGCGGCCAGTGTCAAGATCGGCACCGCAACGGTGGCGTCCTATGATGCCGTGGCAGCCGCAGACAAGGCAACTTCAAGCGACGCCGCGTTCAAGAAGGCAATCAACATTGCATTGCGGGACGGCGGCTATCCGCTGAAGCGTGCTGCGGCCAAGGTCGCCGACCAGAAGCTTGACGCTTTTGTTGCGGCCAATCCGGAACTGAAGCTTGACGCCGCCGCAATCCGCGCCGGCGACAAGACGACGGTTGCGGCCGACCGGGCGGTCAAGGACAAGCTGCTGACGGCCGATGAGGCCGCGGCGGTGCCCGAGATCACCGTCTACAGCGTCCCGGCGGCAGGCGCCTTTGCGATGTTTGCCGACCCTGAACAGGTCAACTGGGCAAAGGTCATCGGCGTCCTGTTCATCCTGGTCATTTACGTGACCATGGTCTACGGACCGATCGCCGCGATCCTGGTAGAAATGTTCCCGACCCGCATCCGCTATACCGGCATGTCGTTGCCCTATCACATCGGCAATGGCTGGTTCGGCGGCCTGCTGCCGGCGACGGTGTTCGCGCTCAGCGCCTACAGCGGCGATATCTATTACGGCCTCTGGTATCCGGTGGTGATTGCGGCGATTTCGCTGGTCATCGGTACGATCTTTGTCAGGGATACGCTGGGAACGGACTTGCACGCCAAGACCTGATCCTTGCCTGACGGCAAAATGAAAAGCCCGGCGCGAGCGATCGCGCCGGGCTTTGCAATTCGTCAAAAGCGATGCGGAGGAAAGGTTAGCTCTTCCGGTCCTGTTTTTCTTCCTCGATGGCCGCTTCGTGATACCAGCCGCTTCCGAAATCCGTACGGTTACGCAATGAAGCAAGTTCTGCCGCGAACTTAGCCTTTCCGCTTAAATTTAAGGCAGAAGCGCGCGTTGCCACCGGGAACATCAGGATTTTGGCCGACTGACGGGTAGGAGTGATTTCCATTGTCGGTCTCCCTTCTTGAGCAGAGCCTTGCCGATTCAATCTTTCCCCAAGATAAGTTCTGCAATCCAGTTAGGCAATATGATTATAAAAAGATCAGTATCTGCCTGTTATTTATGCAGATCATGCTTGTGATTGATCCGGACGCATTGCGATTACGCGGCCTCGGATTTGTCGGGATGCGGCGTCAGTTTTGTCGCATCCTTGGCCGGCGAGAATGGCACACGAATTGCTTTTTGATAATCCGGCAGGTCGGCTGCAGGGTGGCTGGCATGCCGGCGCCGTCCAAGGTTCGGTGATCAAAGCAACGAGAGGCTAGAATGACGAAATACAAGCTCGAGTACATTTGGCTCGATGGATACACCCCGGTTCCCAACCTTCGCGGAAAGACGCAGATCAAGGACTATGCCGAATTCCCGACGCTCGACCAGCTTCCGCTGTGGGGCTTCGACGGCTCCTCGACCATGCAGGCCGAAGGCCACTCGTCCGACTGCGTGCTGAAGCCGGTCGCCGTCTATCCCGATCCGGCGCGCAGCAATGGCGTGCTCGTCATGTGCGAAGTCATGATGCCGGACGGCGTGACGCCGCACGCATCCAACAAGCGCGCCACCATCCTCGACGACGAGGGCGCCTGGTTCGGCTTCGAGCAGGAGTATTTCTTCTACAAGGACGGCCGCCCGCTCGGCTTCCCCGAGAGCGGCTACCCCGCGCCGCAAGGCCCGTACTACACCGGCGTCGGCTACAGCAACGTCGGCAGCGTCGCCAGGCAGATCGTCGAGGAGCATCTCGACCTCTGCCTTGCCGCCGGCATCAACCATGAAGGCATCAACGCCGAGGTGGCCAAGGGCCAGTGGGAATTCCAGATTTTCGGCAAGGGCTCCAAGAAGGCCGCCGACCAGATGTGGATGGCCCGCTACCTGATGCAGCGCCTCACCGAGAAATACGGCATCGATATCGAATACCACTGCAAGCCGCTCGGCGACACCGACTGGAATGGTTCCGGCATGCACGCCAACTTCTCGACCGCTTATATGCGCGAAGTCGGCGGCAAGGACTATTTCGAGGCGCTGATGGCCGCCTTCGACAAGAACCTGATGGATCACATCGCCGTCTACGGGCCGGACAACGACAAGCGTCTGACCGGCAAGCATGAAACCGCGCCATGGAACAGGTTCAGCTATGGCATCGCCGATCGCGGCGCCTCGATCCGCGTGCCGCATTCGTTCATCAACAACGGCTACAAGGGCTATCTCGAGGATCGCCGCCCGAACTCGCAGGGCGACCCCTACCAGATCGCTTCGCAGATCCTGAAGACGATCGCCTCCGTCCCGACCAGCGCCGAGGTTTCGGCTGCCGCTTGAGCACGCGTCACGGCGCGGAACTGAGTGTCTGCGCCGTGACTGCTCTCCGTCGCATCGGCCTTTTGTCAGGGCGACAACACCAACTGCTGGATTGAGTGTTCGCCATCCCAAACAAAAACCCCGCCGGATCGCTCCGGCGGGGTTTTGTTTGTCGCTTAGCTCGTCCGCTCAGACCGAGTAATACATATCATACTCGACCGGATGCGGGGTCATTTCGAAGCGCATCACTTCGGCCATCTTGAGCTCGATGTAGCTGTCGATCTGGTCGTCGTCGAAGACGCCGCCGGCCTTCAGGAAGCCGCGGTCCTTGTCGAGGCTCAGCAGCGCTTCGCGCAGCGAGCCGCAGACGGTCGGGATCTTCTTCAGTTCCTTCGGCGGCAGGTCGTAGAGATCCTTGTCCATCGGCTGTCCGGGATGGATCTTGTTCTTGATGCCGTCGAGCCCGGCCATCAGCATGGCGGCAAAGGCGAGGTAGGGGTTGGCACCCGGATCGGGGAAGCGGACCTCGACGCGCTTGGACTTCGGCGACGAGCCGAATGGAATGCGGCAGGAGGCAGAGCGGTTGCGGGCCGAATAGGCAAGCAGCACCGGCGCTTCATAGCCGGGCACCAGGCGCTTATAGGAGTTGGTCAGCGGGTTGGTGAAGGCGTTGATGGCCTTGGCATGCTTGATGATGCCGCCGATGTAGAACAGGCAGCTCTCGGAGAGGCCGGCATATTCATTGCCGGCGAAGGTCGGCTTGCCGCCCTTCCAGATCGACTGGTGGACGTGCATGCCCGAGCCGTTGTCGCCGAACACCGGCTTCGGCATGAAGGTGGCCGTCTTGCCGTAGGCGTTGGCGACTTGGTGCACGACATACTTGTAGATCAGCATCTTGTCGGCGTTGCGGACGAGCGTGTCGAACTTGATGCCGAGCTCGTGCTGGGCAGCGGCGACTTCGTGGTGGTGCTTTTCGACACGCACGCCCATTTCGGCGAGCACGGTCAGCATTTCGGAGCGCATGTCCTGCGCCGAGTCGATCGGCGGCACCGGGAAATAGCCGCCCTTGATGCGCGGGCGGTGGCCGAGATTGCCGGTCTCGTAGTCGGTGTCGTCGTTGGACGGCAATTCGGTGGAGTCGAGCTTGAAGCCGGTGTTGTACGGATCGGCCTTGTACTTGACGTCGTCGAACACGAAGAACTCGGCTTCCGGGCCGACGAAGATCTGATCGCCGATGCCTTCCGCCTTCATATAGGCTTCAGCCTTCTTGGCGGTGCCGCGCGGGTCGCGATTGTAGGATTCTCCGGAGATCGGATCGAGGATATCGCACAGGATAACCATGGTCGACTGCGCGAAGAACGGGTCCATATGCACCGTCTCGGTGTCGGGCATCAGCACCATATCGGACTCGTTGATCGCCTTCCAGCCGGCGATGGAGGACCCATCGAACATGACGCCGTCGGCAAACATGTCTTCCTCGACCTCAACGACATCCATCGTCACGTGCTGCAGCTTGCCCTTCGGATCTGTGAAGCGCAGGTCAACGAATTTCACGTCGTTGTCCTTGATCTGCTTCATGATGTCTTTGGCTGTCGTCATGTCATGTTTCCCTGTCTGATGACGTTTCGAGGAGATGATCTGAAATCAGAATCCTCAGACCGCGTCCATCCCTGTTTCGCCGGTGCGGATGCGCACGACTTCCTCGATGTTGGAGACGAAGATCTTGCCGTCGCCGATGCGGCCGGTCTGGGCCGCCTTGCGAATGGCTTCGATCGCGCCTTCGACCGCGTCGTCGCCGAGCACGACCTCGATCTTCACCTTGGGCAGAAAATCCACGACATATTCGGCGCCGCGATAGAGTTCGGTATGGCCCTTCTGGCGGCCAAAACCCTTGGCCTCCGTAACGGTGATGCCTTGCAGCCCGGCCTCCTGAAGCGCTTCCTTCACTTCGTCTAGCTTGAACGGCTTGATGATCGCTTCGATCTTTTTCATGTAAAAGTGGCCTCCACTGTCAAAAAAGACGGGTTGTGAGCCCCGCTTGCGCCTCTTTCAAGCACGAACTGTGCCAATTTGAGGGGATTCGAAGCGGTATCACGCGATTTCGATGCCATGCCGCGTTGAGAGCTAAATTCGCGTCATTCGCTGCATTGGCTGCGCCATGGATACTGGGAACCTACACATTGTCGGCGCTACCGTCCGCACAATAATTGGGCAGATAGAGCATTTCGCGGGCAATTGTGCTTCGACGACGCCATTGTCCCTAACGATGTGCTTATAGATCGTGCCATTTCATCGCAGTTTGCTTCGAACCTAAAACTGGACAATGTTTGACTCCAGGGATCGGGGTTTGACCACAAGGATCGGGGTTTGACCAAATGGATCGGGTTTGACCACAGGATCGGCTTGAGCCAATGCGGATCGGCATCCATGAGCAATGAAATTCTGTCTCCGGCCGAAATGGCTGAGGCCGACCGGTTGACGATTTCGGCCGGACCATTCGATGGCATTGGCTTGATGCGCAATGCGGGTGCCGCAGTCGCTGCGGTGGTGCTCGCCCATTTTCCGGCTGCCAGGCGTGTCCACGTGCTGTGCGGGCCCGGCAACAATGGCGGCGATGGCTATGTCGTCGCCCGCATTCTTGGGGACAGCGCCGTCGACGTCTTGCTGTGGGCATCCGGCTCGCCCAAAGCCGGCAGCGACGCGGCGCTCGCCGCGTCGGAATGCCGGGTCAGTCCACGGCCGTTGTCGGAATTTGCTGCCGATAAAGGTTCGATCCTGGTCGATGCGCTTTATGGGGCAGGGCTGTCCAAGCCGCTGTCCGGTGATGCCGCCAGGGCGGTCGAGGTTGCGACAGAACTGAACCTGCCTGTCGTCGCGGTCGATCTGCCCTCAGGCGTGTCAGGCGACAGCGGCCAGATTCTCGGCCAGGCATTCCGCGCCCAATTCACGGTAACATTCGCGCGAAAAAAGCCCGGCCATCTGCTGTTGCCGGGGCGCGGGATGTGCGGCGAGCTGGTGCTTGCCGATATCGGCATTAGCGACGATATCGTTGCGCAGCTTGAACCGCTCACCTTCGAGAACATCCCGCCGCTTTGGCTCGAAAATTTCCCAATCCCAGCCGTCGACGCGCATAAATACAGGCGCGGCCATGTCGGCGTCTTTTCCGGCAGGCCATCGGCGACGGGTGCCGCACGGCTGTCTGCGCTTGCCGCAGCCAGAAGCGGGGCAGGGGCGGTGACCGTGCTGTCGCCGGCGAACGCCATGCAGGTGAACGCCGCGCATCTGACTTCGATCATGCTGAAAAAGGCCGACAGCATCGCGGACGTGCAGGAATTCATCGACGGCCGCCGGCCATCGGCGTTTGTCCTCGGACCCGGATTTGGCGTCGGCGAAAAGACCCGCGATTTTGCCCTCGGCGTGCTGGCCGCCGGAGACCGGCAGGACGGCAGGGTCGACGGGCTGGTGCTCGATGCCGATGGTATCAGCTCGTTTCGCGATACGCCGAACGTTCTGTTCGAAGCCGCCCGTCGCCCGAACGCACCGGCGCTGGTGCTGACGCCGCATGAGGGCGAATTCGCCAGGCTGTTTGCGGACATCGCCGGAGCCAGGAACCTGTCCAAGCTGGCCAAGGCGCGCTCTGCCGCCGCGCGCGCCGGCGCCATCGTCGTCTACAAGGGCGCCGACACGGTGATCGCGGCGCCCGATGGCAGGGCGGCGATCAACGGCAACGGCGCGCCATGGCTGGCCACCGCCGGTTCGGGCGACGTGCTGTCGGGCATCATCGCCGGCCTCCTGGCGCAAGGCATGCCGGCTTTCGAAGCCGCCTGCGCGGCGGTCTGGATACACGCTGGGGCCGGCAGCCGTTTCGGACCTGGGCTGATCGCTGAAGACTTGCCGCTGGCGCTGGTGCCGGTGCTGCGCGAGCTTGCCGAAAATCGCAACGGGATGACCGCTGAATGAACCGTCGGCTCGCCTTGATCGCTGTGATTTTCGCCAATTTTTTCTTGGCCAGCCTGGCGCGCGCCGAAGGTCCGGTGATGATCGTCGACGATCCGGCCGTGCTGGCCGGTCTCGACGCCAGGGGTTTTGATTTCGCCGGCATTTTCGATGTCGAAGGCAAGGGCGACCTGAAGACGCTCTATGACAAGGCGCCGGCCTATCATCAGATCGTCGAAACGATTGCCAGCGATGTCGCCGCGCTGCGCGCCGAGATGAAGGCTGGCGGGCGGTCGCTCTACGAAGTCACCGACGGCAATGTCGGCCGCATCATCGACCTGCGCTGGCTGAAGACCGACGCCGCGCGCTTTCGGCTGGTCGGTGTCGTCAACCGGCTCGATCGGCGTGATTTCGCCGAAATACGAGGCGACGGGGGCTGCGGCGAGGTCCGTTTCATCTACCGTCTTGCCTACAGCTTCAAGAAAAACGGCAAGGTTCTGGCCTCGCGCTTGCCGTTCAATTTCAATGCCATCTATAGCGTCGCGCCGGACGCCGATGGCGGCTGCGTCGGCGTTGCCGGACGCTGGACGCCGCAGCTCGATGAGACCGTCGACATCGGCTGGCTCATCGGCGGGCCGCTTGAAAAGGCCGGACTGAGCTTCAAGCAGCTCGAACTCAACGCCCAGATAGTGCGCTTTCCCTCCGGCCAGGAGACCGAATTTGGCGGCCAGGCTGCCTACCTCCTGCGGATTTTTGGCATCGATGGAGAGACGGTCAGCGAAAAGCCGCTGGAAAACACGCCGGATGTGGCGCTCCTCTCGGAAGACGCCGCGCTGAAAGCAAAACTCGCCGACTATCTCAGCGCCAATCTCGCGGCGGTCGATCTCGGCGTCTACGAAATCCCCAATGAATTCCTGGCGAAGAAAGTCGTCTCATGGTCGACTTTCGGCAGCGCAAGGCAGGCCAATCACCCGTTCGCGCCGCTGTTCCAGCCCGCGGATTTTTCTGGGCTGGACTATTCCGCGCTGAAGCTGCTGCGCACGCCGGAAGCGCTGGTCGAGCGGCTCGACAATGGCGCCTGCCAGGGTTGTCATCAGGCTGGTTCGACCGCCGGTTTCCATTTCATCGGCCTCGACGACAAGACGACATCGCCGCTGAACCGCATCGAGGTCGGCATCTCGCCGCATCTCCATGCCGAGATGCCGCGGCGCGAAGCCTGGCTGCGTGCGACCGCCGACGGTAAGGAGCCGAACCGCCTCCGCCCGCTGTCCTTCGCGCCGCCGGCCGCATGGAAAGACGCCGGCGAGGTCGCTTACGCACCGGCCGAGATGGCGATGCCGTGTTTGATGCCGGAGGATGCGGCCCGCTTCGGCACGACCTGGCAATGCGGCGGCGGCACCGTCTGCACGGCGCTGGCGACGGCATCGGGGGTGCGGACGAAACTGGCGCAATGCCTGCTGCCCAAGGACAGCGAAAAGATGTTTTCCGGCCATCCATGCCTGACCGGCTCGATCGCCAGCAACGGCACGCAGCCTTTCAATGACCGCTACAGCATTACCGGCCAGTTCGCGGCCTACGCCACCGACATTTCGCGCACCGCCTACACCTGCCGGCCGCCGAAGATCGGTGTGCCGGCCGGCATCGCCTATCGCGGATGCAATGACAAGGACCGTGCCTTTGCCGGCTTCAAGCCGGGCAAGCCGATGCCGAACGAGATCTGCGGGCTGGTCGGCGGCAAAAAGTTCGACATCTGCGTGGCGACCAACAATTTCGACCAGTGCCTGGGCGGCGCCGTCAATCGCGGCAACCGGCCGGCTTGCTCGGCCGATCATTTCTGCCGCGAGGATTATATGTGCCAATCGCTGCCGCCCGACACGCCTGGTATCGGCAAGGTGAAAGGTGTCGGCTTCTGCTCACCGACCTATTTTATCTTCCAGATGCGCATCGACAATCATGCCACGCCGTGGTCGGGCGCCGTCCGCGCGACGATGGGCGCAGGGTTCGGCGCCGCGGAAGCGGAGTGAGCTTTTGCTGTGGTCGCTTTCGCGACATCAGCGCCTCACAACGGAATGTTGTCGTGCTTCTTCCAGGGGTTTTGCATGTCCTTGTTGCGCAGCATGCGCAGCGCACGCGCAATGCGGCGGCGGGTCGAATGCGGCATGATCACCTCGTCGACATAGCCGCGCTCGGCGGCGACGAAGGGCGACAGGAAGCGATCCTCGTAAGCCTTTGTATGTGCTGCGATCTTCTCCGCATCGCCGATGTCCTTGCGATAGATGATCTCGACCGCGCCCCTGGCGCCCATCACTGCGATCTGCGCCGTCGGCCAGGCATAGTTCATGTCGCCGCGCAGATGCTTCGACGCCATCACGTCATAAGCGCCGCCATAGGCTTTTCGGGTGATCACGGTGATCTTCGGGACGGTCGCTTCGGCATAGGCGAACAAGAGCTTGGCGCCGTGCTTGATCAGCCCGCCATATTCCTGCGCGGTGCCGGGCAGGAAGCCTGGAACGTCGACGAAGGTGACGATCGGAATCGAAAAACAGTCGCAGAAGCGTACGAACCGCGCCGCTTTGCGGCTGGCGTCCGAATCGAGCACGCCGGCCAGCACCATCGGCTGGTTGGCGACGAAGCCGACCGTGCGCCCTTCGACGCGCCCGAAGCCGGTTACGATGTTTTTTGCAAAATCCTGCTGGATCTCGAAGAAGTCACCCTCATCGGCAACTTTAAGGATCAACTCCTTGATGTCGTAAGGTTTATTGGCGTTGTCTGGGATCAGTCGGTCGAGCGACAGATCATGATCGGTGACCGACTGATAACATTCGATCTCGGGAATTTCAGCCGTGTTGGAGGCAGGCAGCAGATCGACCAGCCGGCGCATCTGCAGCAGCGCCTCGACGTCATTGTCGTATGCGCCATCGGCGATCGACGACTTCGTCGTGTGGACCAAGGCGCCGCCGAGGCTCTCGGCGGTTACCGTCTCGTTGGTGACGGTCTTCACCACGTCCGGCCCGGTGACGAACATGTAGGAGGTGCCGCGCACCATGAAGATGAAGTCGGTCATCGCCGGCGAATAGACGTCGCCGCCGGCGCAAGGGCCCATGATCACTGAAATCTGCGGGATGACGCCGGAGGCGAGCACATTGCGCTGGAATATCTCGGCATAGCCGCCAAGTGCTGCCACGCCTTCCTGGATGCGGGCGCCGCCGGCGTCGTAGAGGCCGATGATCGGCGCGCGGTTGCGCAGCGCCATCTCCTGCACCTTGACCACTTTCTCGGCGTGGGCCTCGGACAGCGAGCCGCCGAACACGGTAAAATCCTTGGCGAAAACATAGACCGGCCGGCCGTTGACGGTACCCCAGCCGGTGACGACGCCGTCGCCGGCGATCTTGGTTTTCTCCATGCCGAAATCGGTCGAGCGATGCTCGACATACATGTCGAACTCCTCGAACGAGCCTTCGTCGAGAAAGACGTCGATGCGTTCGCGCGCGGTGAGTTTGCCCTTCTTGTGCTGAGCGTCGATACGGGCCTTGCCGCCGCCCATGCGCGCCATGGCGCGGCGGCGCTCGAGTTCCTTCAGCACGTCCTTCATCGCTCGGTCCCCAAATAGAAGCTGATTTGTGGTAATCATGGCGGTAAGCCAGCGCAAGCGCCGCTTTTCGGCCTGCTTTGTTTTCGCAACGCCGGCGTGCTTTCGCCGCCGATCTCGATACGCTGGCGGGCATAGCTGGCCGTCTGTTAGGTGCGGCTTACCAACCGCCCCCGCTTCGCTTGCTGGGAGCAGCGCCCGCGCTCGATGTTGAGATTGGCGATTTGGAAATGGACTCCACGGCGCCGAACGAGGAATAGCATGTTCCCCCTTACGGACACGCGGCCTTTGTCAACCAAAGACAGCTACGGTGGATTTGATGATGATGCCGCCATCCGGGCTTCGCCCGCGGCCCGCCGCGTCAGCCTCGAAGCCTGACGCGGCAAGGCGGCGCGGCATTCACCATCCGCAACCGCCAACCGCCTTTTCGGTAGGGGTCATCCAGTCGCAGACGCTCTGCCAGGACTTCCTTTGCTCCTCCTGGAAATCGCGCATCAAATCGTCGGGACCTGGCCCGTCATATGGCTCGGATCCGGCCGAGTCGCCGGACATCAGCACAAGGAGCCCCAGTCCGGCGATGATCGCCAGCGCCGCGGCGTCGGCGCTGCCCGCTGACGCGTCCATGGCCTGCAGCTTGTTCTTCGCCTCCTGGTCGCCGCTCTCGGCGGCAATTTGGTACCAGCGCCGCGCAAGCTGAAGGTTCGGGGGCACCTCGCCGATGCCCTTCTTCAGCCAGTCGCCAAGCAGAACCTGAACTCTTGCGCCGCCTGCGTTTGCCGCCTTCCCGAGGTTCTCGAACGCAAGCTTGCCGTCGACCGGAACGCCTCTACCCAGTGCATGGATGAGGCCGATGCCGGTATACGCGCTCAAATAGCCTTTCTCCGCGGCGAGGCGATACAGCTTGAGCGCCTCCTCGGTCGCTTCCCCGTTCCAGTCCGACTTCCATTCCAGCAGCCAGCCAAGCCAATACTGGGCAGGCACATAGCCCTGGTCCGCGGCTTTCCGCATCCAGGCCACGGCAGCGTCAAGGTCCGAAGCGAACAGCCGCTTGTCGGTGTTCAGGAACGCCATGCTCATCTGGGCGACGATGTTCCCGTCATTGGCGGCCGCCTCGTACGTGGAGGGTTTCAGGTTCCGCTCCCCGAATGAGGCGTACCAGGATGCAGCTTCGCCGCCCAGCCTTTCGGTCGCCCGCTTGCCTAGGCCCCAGACGCTCCGCTGGAGGTAAATCCCGTAGCGGACGTCCTGCTGCGGGCCGAATGCCGTGTATGCCCGGGCGAGCCTATAATGCGCGACCGGGTCGTTCGGATCGAGGAGGGTAGCTTCCGTGCACGCTTTGATCGCGGGCACGGAGTCGATCTGGTGGAACTCGACCCCGACCCCTTCGGGGTTGTTCGGCTCGTCCGGAGAACCAGCCAGCCTGCGGCATTCCTCCACGGGACCGTTCGGCGCGGCAGCCAACGCGACCGGGATCGCGGCTGCGATCACTGCGCCGGACAAAATAGAGGCTGCGAGATTCTTCATCACAATGCCCTCCCGTTGCGGGTACCATAGCACCGGAACGCGTCCCCGGGAGATCGTCCGAAAGGATTACGTCTGTCGGATGGGGGAAGGGCCTGAACGGCTTGAAAGGTCAACAGCGAAACTTCTTGGCAGGCATTCGCCGGATATGGCAAACTGAACTCATGAAGAACAGCATAGAAATATCCGACGATTTGAACCGCCGGATCGATATGTTGGCCTCGCGCTCAACCCTGACTCGCGATCAGATCATTGAGGACGCGCTGGCCCATGGCCGTTCTCTGGCGTGGCAGGAAAAGTGGATCGCCGGTGTTCAGGCGGGGATCGAGGCCGCCGACCGCGGAGACTTCGCAAACGAAGAAGAGATCGCGGCGGTTCTCAACAAATATGGTCAGGCATAGCGGTCGGTGCGAATTGTCTGGACCCGACATTATCTGATCGAGCTTGCATCAATCGGCGACTACATCGGCCAGCATAACCCGCGTGCTGCCGCCCGCCTCGTCAATGACATTCATTCAAAGACGGCTCGGCTGTTGTCCGCCAATCCGTTTATCGGACGTGTCGGCGAGATCAACGGCACTCGTGAACTGGTGATTTCCGGCACACCCTACGTCGTTGCGTATCGGGTGAAAGACACTCAAATAGAAGTTCTGTTCGTCCAGCATGGGGCGAGGGAATGGCCGGGAGAAGTTTGAGCAGACCTTCACGGCTGCTCGTCGGGGCTGTTTTTGCTGCGCTGCAACATGACGCCCTTGCATTTCGCGGCGAACTGGGCCATATGCGGCGGCATAGGCGCTTGGGCCGGGACCTATCCGGCCTTCTCGACGAATGAGACTGGTTGCGTCTGTTTTCCCTCTTTCCGGTACATCGGCAAGGCGGCGAAAAAGCCCCGTGGCATGATGCCTGCGGGCACGACAGCGCAGCCGTGCGGACGATAACGTCCGCCCGCCTTGTCGTTTCATGACAGTTTTTCGACGGCAGGTTGCGCCCTGCCGCCATCGATGTTTGCGGCCAGGAGCCGCGTGAAAGAAGAATATTTTGAACAACGAAAACACTTTGACCGGTAACGACAATCTGACCGGTAAGGACACTGGCGAACTTTCGGGTTTCGCAGCACTTGGAATTACGGGCGCGCTGCTCAAGGCCACCCATGGCGCAGGCTTCACCGATCCGAAGCCGATCCAGGCCCAGGCGATCCCGCCGCAGCTGGAGGGCCGTGACATTTTCGGCATCGCCCAGACCGGTTCGGGCAAGACCGCGGCGTTCGCGCTGCCGATCCTGTCGAAGATCATCGCGCTCGGCACCAAGCGCCGGCCGAAGACCGCTCGTGCGCTGATCCTGGCGCCGACGCGTGAGCTCGCCGTGCAGATCGAAGAGATGATCAAGCTGCTCGCCAAGGGCGCGCATGTCTCGACAGCACTCGTGCTTGGCGGCGTCTCGCGCTTCAGCCAGGTGAAGAAGATCGCTCCCGGCGTCGACATTTTGATCGCTACGCCCGGCCGGCTGACCGATCTGGTGCGTGAGGGCGACCTCGTGCTTGCCGACACCAAATGGCTGGTGCTCGACGAGGGCGACCGCATGCTCGACATGGGCTTCATCAACGACGTCAAGCGCATCGCCAGGGCGACCGCGCCGGACCGTCAGACGGTGCTGTTCTCGGCGACCATGCCGGCCGAAATCGCCGAGCTGGCGAAAGGCCTGCTGAAGAACCCGATCCGCGTCGAAGTGGCGCCGCATAGCACTGCGGCGGCCGAGATCGTGCAGGGCGTCGTCTTTGCCCGTACCAAGCAGAAGCGCCAGGTTCTGGCGACGATGCTCGCCGACGAGGCGATGAAGTCCGTCATCATCTTTTCGCGCACCAAGCATGGCGCCGACAGGGTGACCAAGGATCTCGAGCGCGATGGCTTCAAGGCCGCCGTCATCCACGGCAACAAGTCGCAGAACGCCCGCCAGAAGGCGCTGAACGATTTCCGCGAGGGTTCGGTGCGCATTCTTGTGGCGACCGATATCGCGGCGCGCGGCATCGACGTGCCCGGCATCAGCCATGTGGTGAATTTCGACCTGCCGGACGAGGCGGAGAGCTATGTCCACCGCATCGGCCGCACCGGCCGTAACGGCATGGACGGCATCGCCATCACGCTTTGCGACCCGTCCGAGAACAGCAAGCTGCGCCAGGTCGAGCGCATCATCCGCACCAAGCTGCCAATCGTTGCCGATCATCTCGGCAGTCCCGACCCGCAGCGCAATCCTGCCGAAAAGAACGAGCGCAGCTTCGAGCCGGCCAACGACCGTAATGGTCGTCGCGACGGCAGGCGGCCGGGCGGCCACAACAACGGCAACAAGCGCTTCGGCGACAAGCCGGCCTTTGCCGGCGAACGCAAGCCGGAGGGCGCCAAGGCGTTCAAGGGCAACAACAAGCGCCGTTTCGGCGGCAAGCGGCCAGCAGCGCGGGCTGCGTAATCAGAAAGTGCATCCGGCCGGCGCCTGTCGGGTCGGCTGCTCACAATGAAAAAGGCGATCGGAGCGATGCTTCGGTCGCCTTTTTCGCCAGAAATCTACTTCACCACCGCCTGTACCCAGACGACAATGCGCTGGGCGAGGAAAGCTGTGGTTGCTGGCGACAGCGCGTCTCCGGCAATGACATGGTTGTCCCGATCGCCGGTATCGTCGACCGGCACCAATTCGTGCGCCGCGCCCCAGCGCCCGGCGATGTCACGGGTGCGGTCCGGCCGCACGATCCTGTCCGAATCGGAAAGGATGAAGAGGGCAGGGATGGTCGCCTTCTCCACCGGCGCGCCATAGGCCAGCTCGGTCAGCGCCACCATCGGCAGCGTCGCCGCGATCGGATAGCGCCAGGTCCAGAATTTCTCGTGCAGCGCATTGCGCGGCACGAAGCTGCGCTCCTTGCCGGCAACCAGCTCGGCGATCTCTCTGCCCCACGGCATGGTCAGAAGTTCGGCGCCGGAAGCCTTGACGCCGAAATTCGGCGAGATGAACGCTATTGCCGCCACCCCGTCGGATGCGCCCGGCTGCGTCGCGGCCCAGGCTGCCAGGGAGCCGCCGGTCGAGGTGGCGATGACGATCACCTTGTCGCCGATCGCTCGGCCGATGGCGAGCGCTTCCTCATAGTCGTTGATCCAGGCGTTGACGCTGCCGTCCGCCATTGCGGCGCCGCCCTGTCCGTGGCCGGTGAGACGGGTGTAGTAAAGATTGGCGTCGAGCTGGTCGGCCACCTCGTCGGGAAGCGGCCGAACCTCGCCCTTCGACGCCGAAAAGCCGTGGATATAGACGATCGACAGCGGCGTCCTGGCGTGAACCATCGGATTGGCCCAGATGATTTCCTTTTCCAGCCCGTCGTGGATATCAGGTACGGCCGCCTCTTTGCGTGCCAGATAGGCTTGCGGGTCATCGCCGATCACGGAAGGATCGAAGCGGATCGTGATGTCGGCTGGGACGCGCGGGCCAAAGACGTAGGCAAGGACGAGAATGACGGCGAGAGCCAATATCGCAAGCACGATCCGTCGCCCCATCGCAGACTCCATGCAATAAATCTCAACCTATGGCCACGATGGCAAACAGGCAACGACGTCCCGCCGGCGGCGGGATCGCCAACTTTGATGGCCGGTCTATTCGCTCGGCGGCTTTCGGTCGAAATTAAGCGGACGCGCCGTCCAGCGGGTCGCGGTGCTGATGACCCATCGGCAGAACGGTCTCGGCAGGATTCTGAGCAGCTTCAGGCCCCAGCTCAAGCGCCACGGGAAGGTGACTTCGAAGCCGCCGGACTTGATGCCGCGCGCCATGCGGCGCGAGGCGCGATTGACGGGCATCAGCCCGGGCATCGGCAGCAAATTCTTCTCGGTCAGCGGGGTGTCGACGAAGCCCGGGTTTATCACCTGGATGCGGACGTTCATCTTGTCGAAATCGTACTTCAGCGATTCGGCGAGGATATTGATCGCCGCCTTGGTGCCGCCATAGGCGGCCGTGGTCGGCCAGCCGAAATAGGCAGTGACCGAACCGACCAGGACGATATGGCCGCGCGCGCGGACGCGCATGCGCTCGATGACCGGCACCAGGCCGTGGATGATGCCGAAATAATTGACATCGAAGGACTGGCGAAATCCACGGACGGTGAGGTCTTCGCCGGCCGTCGCAATATAGCTCCCGGCATTGAACACGGCCAAGACGATCGGGCCGAGATCCTTCTCGATCGCCGCGACCGTCCTTGCCATGCGTTCTTCGTCGGTGACATCGCAAGGATAGGCCGTGACGTGGCCCGGCATCTGCGCCGTCTCGACAACAAGCGTATCGATCGGATCGTCGTCGAGCGCCGTCACCGCGACGACATAGCCTTGCGCCGCAAGGTCCTTGGCCAGTGAACGGCCGATGCCGCTGCTGCCGCCGGTAATCCAGGCGACGCCGTGCTTCGGGTCGGCCCGATAGAGTGTCATGCTATGCCCTGCGACTTTTTCTTGGCCTGTGCTCTAGCGGTGAAGAAATCGGATGAAAAGAGCGCTTTTCAATGGTGAGCTTCAATGATTGGCGCAACGCAACATCTGTTTTAGGAAATTGCAGCCCGGAAATGCCGCTGGACCAGGCAAATTCTTGCCTTGAAACCCAAGCTTCGGGTTTCTAGGGTTCGGCCGCAAGCATAAAGGAATCTCCATGCCCCGTTCTGTGATCGAAGCGATCGGCAATACGCCTCTGATCCGGCTCAACAAAGCCTCGGAAGAAACCGGCTGCGAGATCCTGGGCAAGGCCGAATTCATGAATCCGGGCCAGTCGGTCAAGGACCGTGCCGCGCTGTTCATCATCCGCGACGCCGAGCAGCGCGGACTTTTGAGGCCGGGCGGGGTGATTGTCGAGGGGACGGCCGGCAACACCGGCATCGGATTGACGCTGGTCGCCAAGGCGCTTGGCTACCGCACCGTAATCGTCATCCCGGAGACGCAAAGCCAGGAGAAGAAGGACACGATCAGATTGCTCGGCGCCGAGCTGATCGAGGTGCCTGCCGTTCCCTACAAGAACCCCAACAATTATGTGAAACTGTCGGGCCGTCTGGCCGAGCAGATGGCCCGGTCCGAGCCGAACGGCGCGATCTGGGCCAATCAGTTCGACAACGTCGCCAACCGTGATGGCCATACCCGCACCACGGCGGAAGAAATCTGGGCCCAGACCGGCGGCAAGGTCGACGGTTTCGTCTCGGCGGTCGGCTCCGGCGGAACACTGGCAGGGGTCGCCTTCGGGCTCAAGGCCAGGAGCAAGGACGTCAAGATCGCGCTCGCCGATCCGCTCGGTGCGGCGCTCTACAGTTTCTACACCAGCGGCGAACTGAAATCCGAAGGCAGCTCGATCACCGAAGGCATCGGGCAGGGGCGGGTCACCGCCAATCTGGAAGGGTTCACGCCGGATTTCTCCTTCCAGATCCCGGACGAGGATGCACTGCCGATCGTCTTCGACCTGATCCAGGAGGAAGGCCTGTGCGTCGGCGGCTCGACCGGCATCAACATTGCCGGCGCGATCCGGCTGGCACGTGAGATGGGTCCTGGCCATACCATCGTGACCGTGCTTTGCGACTACGGCACGCGCTATCAGTCGAAATTGTTCAACCCGGAATTCCTGCGTCAAAAGCAGCTGCCGGTGCCGGGCTGGATGGAACAGCGGAGCACAATCTCGGTGCCGTTCGAAAAGGTTGGGTGATGGCTTACAGGACGGATGCCCTGTTTCGCAACGACGCCTATCTCAGGACGGCTGATGCCGTGGTTGTCGGCGTCAACGACCGTGGCGGCATCATTCTGGACCGGACGATCTTCTATGCCACGTCGGGCGGGCAGCCTGGCGATACGGGCACCCTCGAACGCGCCGACGGCAGCCTGATCCCTGTTGCCGCCACCATCACCGGTGAGACCAAGGATGACATCATCCATGTGCCGCCGCCTGAGCAGGCGGTGCCTGAGGTCGGTGAGCCGGTAAAGCTTGCCCTCGATTGGCAGAGGCGGCATCTGCTGATGCGCATGCACACAGCCTGCCACTTGCTTACCGTCGTCTGCCCGTTCCCGATCACCGGTGCCTCGGTTTCCGAGGACGGCAGCCGTATCGATTTCGATATTCCGGATGCCGGCTTCACCAGGGAAGACGTGACGGCCCGGCTGATGGAATTGGTGCGGGCCGACCACCCGGTCTTTGTCAGGCTGATCACCGACGAGGAGTTGGCGGCCAATCCGGGACTGGTGAAATCGAAGAATGTTCGGCCGCCGGTCGGCACGGGCAAGATCCGCTTGGTCTGCATTGGCGAGAACGCCTCGATCGACAGCCAGCCTTGCGGCGGCACTCATGTGAAGAGCACTGGAGAAGTCGGCGAGATCCATATCGGCAAGATCGAGAAGAAGGGTCGCGAGAACCGGCGCTTCCGAATACGCTTTGGACCAATGCCGCCGGCCTGATAAACAGCCGGCCTGATAAACAGATTGTCGAAGGCGGGCAGGAGAAGAACAATGGCCGAAGACAGCCCTTTCACCGTCGATGCGGACTGGTTGCAGAAGCGCCTCGGCGAGCCTGGCCTGACCATCGTCGACGCGTCCTGGTATTTGCCGGCGCAGAAACGCGACGCGCGCGCCGAATATGACGCAGCGCACATTCCGGGCGCCCGTTTCCTGGATCACGATGCGATCTCGGATCCTGATTCCCCACTGCCGCACACACTGCCGTCGCCGCAGCATTTCGCCCAATATGTCGGCGCCATGGGCATTTCGGCCGACGACACCATCGTTGTCTATGACGGCCCGGGCTTCTTCTCGGCGCCGCGCGCCTGGTGGATGTTCCGTGTCATGGGGGTGTTCCAGGTCTACATATTGGACGGCGGCTTCGATCGCTGGAAAGCGGCTGGACGGCCGGTGACGGCGGAGCCGACGAAGATCGCGCCTTGCGTGTTCCATGCCGACTTCGATGCCGCTCGCGTCGCCAGCCTGGCCGACATGCGCCGGATCGTCGAGACCGGAGAAAGCCAGATCGCCGACGCGCGTTCGCCTGGCCGGTTTGCCGGTACCGAGCCGGAGCCTCGCGCCGGCGTCCGCTCGGGTCATATGCCCGGCGCGCGCAATGCGCCGTTTTCGGCGCTTGCCGAGGATGGCGAGTTGCTGTCGAAAGACCGGTTGCGCAAGGTGATCGAGGACGCCGGCATCGACCTGTCAAAGCCGGTCGTCACCTCTTGCGGCTCAGGCGTTACGGCGGCGGCGATCACGCTGGCGCTCGAGACGCTAGGCCACACCGACAACAGGCTCTACGACGGTTCATGGACCGAATGGGGTGGGCTTGGCGATACGCCCGTCGTGACGGGCAAGGACTGACTGCGATGGAAAACGGCGCGCTTGAAGACATCGAGGTCACGGTGACGTTTCTCGAAATGCATGCGCCGCCGGCCTATTCGCCGCCGCTGCCGTACAACCGCCAGATCGCATTGCTGAAAACCAAGGACATTCCGCTGCATTTCTACCGCTATTTGATGGATCGGGTGGGCCGCAAATGGCACTGGGTCAACGTGCTGAGGCTGAGCGACGAGGAGCTTTCTGCCGGGATCCACCGCGAGGACCGGGACATCAGGGTGCTGTATCTCGACGGCTCGCCGGCCGGCTTTTTCGACCTGAAGCCGCATCTGCCGGGAGAAGTGGAACTGGCCTATTTCGGCATGATGGAGCACGCCACCGGCCAAGGCATCGGCCGCTGGTTCCTGGGTGCGGCGATCGACGCCGCCTGGTCGCACGGACCAAGGCGGGTGACGGTGCAGACCTGCACGCTCGACCATCCAGCGGCATTGCCGCTCTACCAGAAGCTCGGCTTTGAACCGGTCGCGCAAAAGAAGGAGATGGTGCATCCAATGACCTTCGCCGAACGTGCGGCCAGCGTCATGCGGCCATGATTTTCTCCGCAGACTGAATTTCATCGATGCTTCAGCTCGGAGGCAAACTGTTGGAGCGTTCGCCACGCATCCAAGGGAACGCGTGGCGCTCGAAATGGCGATGGGAGGATCAATGATGATTCGGGTGGTGATGGCCGGTGCGACCGGCTGGGTCGGCAAGGCACTGGTTCCGGCGATCGGGGCGCAAGGCGACATGGCGCTGGCCGCGGCCGTGTCACGCAGCGGCGCTGGGCAGGATTCCGGCCTGCTGGTCGGCCTGCCGGCAAACGGCATCATCGTTGCCGCCTCTCTGACCGAGGCAATGGAGGTGCCGTCGGACGTGCTGGTCGACTACACCAAACCGCATGTCGTGAAGGACCACGCGCTGCTGGCCATCGAAAACGGACGGCACGTGGTGATCGGCACCTCGGGGCTGGGTGCGACCGATTTCGGCGAGATCGATGCTGCAGCCCGCGCCAATCGTGTCGGCGTCATTGCCGCCGGCAATTTTTCGATCACCGCCACGCTGATGAAGCGGTTTGCCCTGATGGCGGCGAAATACGTGCCGGATGTCGAGGTCATCGACTATGCCAGCGCCAGGAAACCCGACGCGCCGTCCGGCACGGCGCGCGAGCTCGCCGAAGCGCTGGCCGATGTCCGCAAGGCTTCGACCGCGCGGCCGGTCTCGGAGGTCTCCGGTGTGCCGGGAACGCGCGGTGCGGCGGTTGGCACGGGTGAGGGGGTGCAGGTGCATGCGCTTCGCCTGCCTTCCTACATCCTGTCCTGCGAAGCGCTGTTCGGCCTGCCCGACGAGCGGCTGACCATCCGCCACGACGCCGGCTCGTCCGCTGCCCCTTATGTGGCCGGGACGCTGCTCGCCATCCGGCGGGTACAGGAGATCACAGGGCTGGTGCGCGGTCTCGACGCGCTGATGGACTGATCCAGATTGGCAGGAATCGGGTGGGAAGCGCTGGCGCAGCGACGTAATTTCCGGTCGACGACATCGGAGATTTCACCATGACCATCCAGTTCAAGGCCTTGCCCACGGAAGGCGTCAGAGCTTTGCAGCGCGGCGGGCCGGACGCCTATGGCCTGATCCCAGAGCGGAAAATATCCGACGGTGACGGCGTGCCTTGCCGCCACTGCCTGAAGAACGTCGCCGCTGGAGAAGCCTACCTTGTCCTGGCTTATCGGCCATTCCCGCAATTGCAGCCTTATGCCGAGACCGGTCCGATCTTCCTGCATGCCGAGCCTTGCGAGTGCGCTGCCGAGGCCGAGGCGCTTCCCGAAATTCTCGAAGGCAGCGACTACATCGTGCGCGGTTACGGCAGCGACGATCGCATCGTCTACGGCAGCGGCGGCGTCATCCCGACGGGCGCTATCGCGGCGCGGGCCGAGAGTTTGTTCGAGCGCGACGATATCGCCTATGTGCATGTTCGCTCGGCACGCAACAACTGCTATCAGTGCCGGATCGAGCGCGCGTGACCGGATCGGTCGCAGCTGTCGTACGCCTGTCGCAATGTCGCGTTATGGAATGATTGTCGATCGATTTGCCGACCGCGGATGAACCGGCGGGAGATCTCGATATCAGAGGAAGCGGGGCTTTGGCTCCGCTTTTTTGCTGCCTGCATTATATTTCTTTACCCAAAGAAAAAGCCCGCCGGAATGACCGACGGGCTTTGACTGTTGTCTGGACGGCTCGAAAATTAGTTGAACTTGTACTTGGCACCAATGCGGACGGTGTGGAACGAAGGCGTAGAGGTGAGAGTGTCGTCCGGCAGCCCAAGTTCCGACGAGAAATCCTCCTCGGAGAACTGCGAATAGCGGTACTCGAGGCCGACGGTCACGTTGCTGGACATGGCCGTTTCCAGACCACCACCCACCGAGAAGCCGCTGGAGTCCCAATCGAGGATGTCGCCTATGGGCGAAGACGCATTCAGATCGAAATGCTGCCAGCTGTAACCGCCGAGCACATAGGCGAGTGTCGATTCGTTGACTTTCATGCCGACGCGGGCAAGCACATCGAAGCCGTAATCGGTATCCAGATTGATCGATCCGCCTGGAAATTCCAACTCGGAAGTCATGCCGGAGTAGCGGGCATCCACCATGACACCTGCGACCCAGCTGCCGAAATCATGGTCATAGCCGACGTTCAATTCGCCGAACACACCTTCGCCGCCGAGCCCGTTGAACTCGAGCCCGCCAAGCGGCGGAACCTCGATCTGATGCACCGACGCACCCGCGCCGGCGGCCCCGCCGACGTAGAAGCCGGTCCAGTTGTAGGCAGGCGCTTCAAAAGAGGCGACGCCGCCATTCTGGGCGCCGAAGCGATAGTTGGCCCCGACCTGGAACGTATGCCGCGACGTGTCGATATTGAGGGCGCCATCCGGCAAACCGAACTCGGAAAGCAGATCATCATTGGTACCGAAGCGGGTATAGCGATATTCTGTCTTGATGGTCCAGTTGCTGTTGATGGCCGTTTCAACGCCGGCTCCGACGAAGTAACCGCTCTGGTCCCAATCCAGGTCAAAACCAGCGTTGGTGTCGAGTTCGTATTTCTGCCAGGAATAGCCGCCGAGCACATAGCCCAACGTGTTCGGCGTGAACAGGTAACCGGCTCGCAGACCAGCATCGAAACCGTAGGTCTCGCGGACCGAAGCCTCTAGTCCAGCTACATCGAGCGTGGTTTCAATGTTGCCGATATGGGCGTCCAGGAGTCCGCCGATCAGGAAGCGCGGCGACACCATATAGTCGTATCCAACGGTCAATTCACCGTATACGCCTTCACCACCAATGCCGTTCAACGAGAAGCCGGGAAGGAAATCGCTGCTGAGCTCGTGGACATTGGCGCCGGCGCCGACGCCAAAGCCGACATAAATGCCACTCCAGTTGAAGGCCGACGTTTCGACCACCGGCACAAGCGCGTCGGCGGCCTGAGAAGCCGATCCAAGCGCCAGAACGGAAACTGCGCCAAGAAGAAGAGATTTTGCGAATCGTTTGCTGGTCATTGCCCCCTGCCTTTTGAAAAACCCGTCAGCCGTCTAGCACCTGCCCACGCCGGCGGATGTAACAAAAAAGCCACAGGAATGACACATTGCAAGCAAAACGGGTAAAGCCGGTCGGCCTAGCGCAATTCGTGAAATTTTCTTGTGGAAAAAAAGAGCCGCCGAGGGCGTCGGCGGCTCTTTCGGGAGGAAATCGGCGGCGGGTTCAGGCGGCGAGAACGGCCTTCGGCTCGACCAGTTCATAGCCGAGTGATTCGGCCACCGCGCGGTTGGTGATCTTGCCCTTGTGGACATTGAGGCCGTTGCGCAAATGATGATCGTCGACCAGCGCCTTCAGGCCCTTGTCGGCGAGCTGCAGGCCGTAATGCAGCGTCGCGTTGTTCAACGCCTGGGCCGAGGTGACCGGCACCGCGCCCGGCATGTTGGCGACGCAATAGTGAACGACGCCGTCGACCTCATAGGTCGGGTCGGCATGAGTTGTGGCGTGCGAGGTCTCGAAGCAGCCGCCCTGGTCGATGGCAACATCGACCAGCACCGAGCCCTTCTTCATTCCCGACAGCATTTCGCGCGAAACGAGTTTTGGCGCGGCGGCACCGGGGATCAGCACGGCGCCGACGACGATGTCGGCCGAAAAACATTCCTCTTCCAGCGCCTCGACCGTCGAGTAGCGGGTGTGAACGCGGCCGCCGAAGATATCATCGAGTTGGCGCAGGCGCGGGATCGAGCGGTCGATGATGGTGACGTCCGCGCCAAGGCCGGCCGCCATCCGTGCGGCATGCAGGCCAACGACGCCGCCGCCGAGCACAGTGACCTTGCCAGGCAGCACGCCGGGCACGCCGCCGAGCAGAACGCCGCGGCCGCCATTGGCCTTCTGCAGCGCGGTGGCGCCCGCCTGGATCGACAGGCGGCCCGCGACTTCCGACATCGGTGCCAGCAGCGGCAGGCCGCCGCGGTCGTCGGTGACCGTCTCGTAGGCGATGGCCGTCACGCCCGAGGCCAGCAGGCCCTTGGTCTGCTCCGGATCCGGAGCGAGATGGAGATAGGTGTAGAGGATCTGGCCGTCACGGAGCTGGACCCATTCGTTGGGCTGCGGCTCCTTGACCTTGACGATCATGTCGGACTTGGCAAACACGTCGGCGGCCGTCTTGGCGATGGTGGCGCCGGCGGCGCGATAGGCGTTGTCGTCGGCGCCGATGCCGGCGCCGGCGCCGGTCTCGACCAGCACTTCGTGGCCATGCGCGACATATTCGCGGACCGATCCCGGCGTCAGGCCGACGCGGTATTCGTGGTTCTTGATTTCCCGGGGGCAGCCGACGCGCATCTTCTTCTCCTCCTGATCCAGCCTTTTGGGGCATGTTCGCTGTTGAGAGACAGTGAACCACGAATCGTCGCGTAGGTGTTTGCGAATACGCTTGCGCAAGACGGTGCGGTTCGATAATCGTTGCGTAAAACAGCTGGATTGTCGCAGGAATCCCGAAAAATGCCGCTCGACAGGATTGATATCGCCATCCTCGAAACGTTGCAACGGGATGGGCGGATACCCAACGCGGCGCTTGCCGAGAAGGTCGGCCTGTCGCAGTCGGCCTGCTCGCGGCGGCTGGACAATCTGGAGAAATCCGGAACCATCCGCGGCTACCACGCCCGGCTGTCCAATGCCGCTCTTGGCCACCAGATGACGGCGATTGTGCATATATCGCTGTCGGGGCAATTCGAAAAGACACTGTCGGATTTCGAGGCGGCGATAAAGCGCTGCCCGAACGTGTTGTCCTGCCACCTGATGTCGGGTGAATACGATTATATCCTGCGCATCGCGGCAAAGGACCTCGTCGACTATGAGCGCATCCACAAGGAATGGCTGTCGGCAATGCCGCATGTGACGAAGATCAACTCGTCGTTCGCCTTGCGCGAGATCGTCGACCGGACGGCGGTCGGGATGAAGCCGGAACTTGCCTAGGCTTTGAAAACCTCCGTTACCACCCGGTCCATCGGGATGTCATGCGGCTGCGGGTAGATGGTGGCGATGCGCTGCAGTTCGTAGCCGACACCGATGACCAGCGGCTTGAACGGCATCGCCGCCAGCGTGCGGTCGAAGAAGCCGCCGCCATAGCCCAGCCGATACTGTCTCGGATCGATGCCGACGACAGGCGAGATGACGATGTCGGGCAGCACCGGATCGCCTCCAGCCGGGATCGGTATGTTCCAGACACCCTTCTCAAGCCGGTCGCCCGGTGCGTAGGCGCGAAAGATAAGCGGGCGGGCTTTTTCGACGACAACGGGCAGTGCGGTACGGCCGCCGCGCTCATTGACGGAAGCTATCCAGGCCCGCAAATCCGGCTCGCCGCGGAACGGCCAGTAGAGGCTGACCATGCGGCCGGCAATGTCGCCGATCACCGCGTCGAGGTTTTCGCCGATGCGCTGCGACATTGCCGTCCGCACCTCAGCCGGGACAGCGAGGCGCGCCGCAATCAGCCGCTCGCGCTCGGCCTTGCGCCATCGTTTCACGTCGTTCCAGTCGGATAGGGTCGGCCGGAATTCCGGGTCGAGCTCGTGCATGAAGCAAGGCGGCGAGGAATATTGCCCCGGACCGTCGTCATGATCGCTATCCAAGTTCCTCTCCTTTCGTCTGCTTCGATGAAATTATACTCGGCGGCAGGATGGGGGCATGTACAACAGCGACATCTCAGGGCGTGCAGTCGGCAAAGTCGGATGTTGTTGCGGTGCACAAAAGTCGCTACATCAGCCTTGGCGAAATTGCTGTCCAGTCTGCGCTCCCGCCGACCTGCTCTCCTGGCCCAACCTGCTCCCGGAGTGAATGAGATGAACGAAACCAGCCATCATGTCGTCGTCGTCGGGGCGGGCTTCGGGGGTCTCGAATTCACCCGCGCGCTTAACGGCGCGCCGGTGCGCATCACCATGATCGACAAGCGCAACCATCATCTTTTCCAGCCGCTGCTCTATCAGGTGGCGACTACGGCGCTGGCGACCTCGGAAGTCGCCTGGCCGATCCGCCATCTCCTGCGCAAGCGCAAGGATGTGACGACACTGCTGGCCACCGTCAGCGGCGTCGACCGCGCCGGCAAAAACGTGCTGCTCGATGATGGCGGCGCGGTTGGATACGACACGCTGCTGCTGGCCACCGGCGCCCGCCACGCCTATTTCGGCCATGACGAATGGGAGAATTTCGCACCGGGGCTGAAGACGCTGGAGGACGCCACCACCATTCGACGGCGCATTCTGCTCGCCTTCGAGCAGGCCGAGAGGGAGACTGATCCCGCCAGGCGCCAGGCGCTGCTGACACTGGCGATTGTCGGCGGCGGACCGACCGGCGTGGAACTGGCCGGCACCATTGTCGAACTGGCACACGAGATGCTGCGCGGCGAGTTCCGCAACATCGATACGCGGCAGACGCGCGTGGTGCTGATCGAGGCCGGTGACCGTATCCTTCCCAATTTCGCGCCGGAACTCTCCGACTATGCCAGCAAGGCGCTCGAGCGGCTTGGCGTGACGGTCGAACTCGGTCGGCCGGTGACACGCTGCGACGCGGAGGGTGTCGTCTTCGGTGAAACGCATCTGCCGGCCAGGACTATCCTGTGGGCAGCAGGCGTCGCCGCTTCGCCGGCCGCCGAATGGCTGGGGGCGGCAGCGGACCGCGCCGGCAGGGTGCTGGTCGAGCCCGATCTGACCGTGCCGGGCGGCCCGGAGATTTTCGTCGTCGGTGATGCTGCGCACGTCCTGCGGCCGGATGGCCGCATGGTGCCCGGCGTAGCACCCGCCGCCAAGCAGCAGGGCCGGCATGTCGCCGCGACGATCAAGGCCCGGCTTGCCGGCGACGCAGCCCCGCGGCCTTTCCGCTACAGGCATGACGGCGACCTGGCGACGATCGGCAAGCGCGCCGCCGCGATCGATTTCGGCTGGATCAAGCTCACCGGCCGGCTGGCCTGGTGGCTTTGGGGCCTGGCGCACATCTATTTCCTGGTCGGCTTCCGTAACCGGCTTGCGGTTTCGCTCAGCTGGCTATGGATCTACCTGACAGGGCAGCGCAGCGCGCGGCTGATCACCCAAGGCGACGACGACAGGAACTGACGTCTCCGCCCGCGCACATGCATCCGCACGTCATCTGTTCCCTTATGGACTCGACCGGATTCAGGCGCGAAGCTCTGCTTCGGTCAGGACTTGGCACGCTGTTGAAGGCTGGCACGCCGTTGAACAGCAGCCGGCTCGAACCGCATCATCGACTTGATGTTCGACGGAGAACCAATTGATCCCATGCGGAAATTAGTCGTCGCCGGCCTAAGCCCTGTAAACCACCTGGCGGACATCGATGTAGCTGGCGCGGAAGCCGGCTTCGCAATAATGCAGGTAAAACTCCCAGAGCTTCTTGAAGCGGTCGTCGAAACCGAGCGGGACGATCTTTTCCCATGACCCACAAAAACGGTGGCGCCATTCGGCGAGCGTGCGGGCATAGTCGTCCGGGAAAATGCGCTCGCGCTGATGAGCAAGGCCATGGTCTTTGCCGAGCGTTTTCAGGATCGACGGCGTCGGCAGCATGCCGCCCGGGAAGACGTAGCGCTGGATGAAATCCGGCCGGGCGCGATAGGTATCGTAGGCTTTCTCGTTGATGGTGATGATCTGCAGGCCGGCGGTGCCGCCAGGCCGCAGGCAATCCTTCATCTTGCCGAAAAACACGGGCCAGTACTTTTCGCCGACCGCCTCGAACATCTCGATCGAGGCGATGCGGTCGTAGGAACCGGTTTCGTCGCGGTAGTCCTGCAGCTTGATGTCGACCTTGTCGGCAAATCCAGCCTTCTGGACGCGTGCTCTGGCGAAATCATGCTGCTCGCGGCTGATCGTCAGCCCGGTGACGCGGCAGCCGATCTCGCGCGCCGCGAATTCGGCAAAGCCGCCCCAGCCGCAACCGATTTCAAGCACGTGGTCGTTCGCGCCGATGCCCGTGTCCTTGGCCAGCGCGCGATATTTGGCGGCTTGCGCGCTTTCCAGATCGTTGGCGCCAGCTGCATAGAGCGCCGACGAATAGGTCATGCTCGGATCCAGCCATTCCTTGTAAAAGGCGTTGCCGAGATCGTAATGCGCCGAAATGTTGCGCTTCGAGCCGGTGCGGGTGTTTTGGTTGAACCAGTGGCGGACACGCTGGACGGCGTTGATCAGCCAGCTGGCGCCGCCGGCGATGCGCTCTCCGATTTCTGAATTGACTACGAACAGTTCCAGGAAACTGGTCACATCGGGACTGTCCCAATCGCCGTCGATGTAGGATTCGGCGATGCCGATGGTGCCGCCGGTGAAGGCACGGCCGGGCAAACGCCAGTTCTTAAGCACCAGTTCGGCGTCCGGACCCGGGCCCTTGCCGCCGACGAGGACGGCACGGCCGTCCGGCATCCTCACCTTGAGCGAGCCACGCGGCAGGTTCATCGCTGCCGACAGCACCATGCGCGCCTTGGCCGGCAGGCCTTTGACGGTCTCGGCGAAATTGAATTCGTCCAATTTGACCGCGTCGCCCGACGCAACGCTGGTGTCTTCCTTGTGAGCCATGTCACGCCCCCGGGACTTCTGCGGCGCCGGCGCAAAATCGCCGGTTTCCAACTCTCTCGCAGTTCATTCGGCAGGGCGCGAACGCCGCTTCCCGATGAATCCCCGCAGCAATCTTTCATGCGATCAAAGGGAACTTCAAGAGCCAAGGCAAGCGAACACGGATCAATCGAAAGATTTTGCGGGAGGGCGCTGATCAACGCCGGAATCACTATGGTTGCGGCCACCCGGATGCAGTAGTTTTAGCCATGCGTTATGTCATCGTCATCTGCGCCGTCACGTTCTTCCTGATCTGGGACGGGCTCTACAATCAGGGCAGCTATCTGGACACCACGGTCAGGGAGATTAACCGCATCGTGCGCTACATCACCAGCATGATGTAGGTTCCTCGCCTTCGCCCCAACGCGTTGTTGCCGCGACATCGTTGCCGGTTGACGCAATCGTGTTGCCCACACAAAACATGGCTGCACATCGATCGAGGAGGCTGGGGTTGATCCGGCATATCGTTTTCTTCAGCGCACGGCACAAAGAGGACGTCGAGGCTGTACGCACGGGCTTGCTGGCGCTGGGCAACATCCCCCATTCCCGTCTGTTCGAGGTGACGCTCAACAGCAAGGTCGACCCGCTTTCGGACGAGATCGACGTGGTCGTTTATGCCGAGTTCGAGGATGACGCCGCTCTGGCCGCCTACAAGGCGCATCCGCTCTATGCCGAGACGACCAGCCAGGTCAAACCGCTGCGTGAATTGCGCTATTCGGCGGACATTGTGGCTGCGACTTGAAGGGAAACTGACCGAAGCAGGAGCGCATCCATCTGCGGCCGTTGGTTCGGTCGGATCAGCGCCCTGCCGCTTTCGCGCGTCGCCAAGGCAGCGTGGCCAAGAACAGCCATCGCGACGACCGGTGCCGCTATATGAAATCCCTGCGCGTCAGGCGAGGGCTCTTGAACCAACTTCCGGAATGATGCACACCGCGCCGGCATGATCGAGACGATGCCAGCACGCCCTCATTCGCCCGGCGCTTATCCGCCCGGCCCCTGTCCGCTTGACCATCTTGTGCTGCCGACCGCGAGCCTCGACGTGGCACGGGCGCGGCTGGTTTCGCTTGGCTTTGTCGTGGCGCCGACCGGCATCCATCCTTTCGGCACGGAAAACTGCTGCGTCTTCCTTGAGGACGGCACCTATCTCGAGTTGCTGGCAGTGGGCAATGCGCAAGCGGCGGCGAAAGCGATCGCCGACGGCAACGCCTTCGTCGCGCGCGATCGCGCCTATCGCGACAGCTGCGGCAATGAGGGATTTTCCGCCCTTGTCCTGGGCACCCAAAGTGCGGATGCCGACCACGCACGCTATGTCGAAGCCGGCCTGTCGGCTGGAGACATGCTGAGCTTTTCGCGCACCTTCACCGACGCGGCGGGAAACAGCGACACGGCATCGTTCAAACTGGCCTTCGCCTCCGGCACCGGGGCGACGGACGCATTCCTGTTTGCCTGCGAGCGGATCAATGCGCCGAAAGTGAACCGCAGCGCGTTGCAGGTCCACGCCAATGGCGCAAACGGCATTGTCGAGGTCGTGGCGGTCAGCAACGAGCCATCCGAACAGCGCCGTTTGATTTCGATCGCGACGCACAGTCCGGCGACCGTGCCGGGGAGCAGCACTGCGTTTGAGCTGCCGAACGCGACCTTGACCCTGCTTGACCCCGTCGCTTTCGAATCGCGCTTCGGCATATCTGCCGGCGCGCCATCGGAACTCCGCTTCGCGGCGATCGTCTTTTCAGTTGGTTCCGCCGACACGGTCGCCAGGCTGCTTGCAGCAAGTTCCGTAGAACATGACATACGCGGCGATGATATTGTCGTGCGGCCGGCATCCGGGCAGGGTGGGGTCTTCGTTTTCCAGGAGAAAGCATGAGCAAGCCCAATTCGTCCGTAACCGTCGGCAATGTCGTCTTCGGCAACACCGCGCCGCTGTCGCTGATTGCCGGCCCGTGCCAGCTTGAATCGCGCCAGCACGCCTTCGACATGGCTGGCGCGCTGAAGGAACTGACCGAGAAGCTCGGGCTGGGCCTCGTCTACAAGACCAGTTACGACAAGGCCAACCGCACCTCGCTCGGCGGCACGCGCGGCGCCGGGCTCGATGCGGCGCTGCCCGTCTTCGACGATTTGCGCAAGGCGTTTTCGCTGCCGATCCTGACCGATATCCACACCGAGGAACAGTGCGCCCTCGTCGCGCCGCATGTCGATATCCTGCAGATTCCGGCTTTCCTCAGCCGCCAGACCGACCTGCTGATCGCGGCGGCAAGAACCGGCAAGGTCGTCAATGTGAAGAAGGGTCAGTTCCTCGCGCCGTGGGACATGAAGAACGTCGTCGCCAAGGTCACCGGTTCCGGCAACGCCAATGTGCTGGTCACCGAGCGCGGCGCGTCCTTCGGCTACAACACGCTGGTGTCCGATATGCGCGCCCTGCCGATCATGGCCGAGATCGGCGCGCCGGTGATTTTCGACGCCACGCATTCGGTGCAGCAGCCGGGCGGGCAGGGCGGCTCGTCAGGCGGCGATCGGCGCTTCGTCGAGACGCTGGCGCGCGCCGCGGTTGCGGTCGGTGTCGCCGGCGTCTTCATCGAGACGCATCAGGATCCCGACAACGCCCCCTCCGACGGTCCCAACATGGTGCCGCTGAAGGACCTTCGGGCGCTGCTTGAAAGGCTGATGGCATTCGATCGCGTCGCCAAGGGCTGAGCAAGTTCAGCGGCCCAGCCCTAAGTCCGACCCGAAACTTGTGATCAACAGGCGCCGGTTGTACGCTGTCCAGGCAACCGAGTGCCTTGGAGGAGGAAGCCATGTCCGTCGCCCGCGTCACCGAAATCACATCATCGTCGAATAAGAGCTTTCAGGACGCCATCGAACAGGGGATTGCCCGCGCCGCAAAGACATTGAAGAACGTCGAAGGCGCCTGGATCCAGGACCAGAAGGTCGTCGTCGAGAACGGCATGATCTCCGCCTATCGCGTCAACATGAAGGTCACCTTCATCCTCGCTGAGTGATCAGCCCTGCATGTATGACCGCGTCCATAAAAGTCTGGAACCTTCGCAGCCCTCTCCTCATTGTCGAAGCTGAAGTGAACGACAAGAGGAGCACATCATGACAACCCAGACAGGACACACTGAAGCCATCGCTGCCTCGCGGGTGATCGGCACTTCCGTCTACAACACGGAAGGCACGCACATCGGCGACATCGAGGATGTCATGCTCGACAAATTGTCGAATGGAATCATGTTTGCCGTGATCGGCTTTGGCGGATTTCTCGGCATCGGCGAGAAATACCACGCCATTCCGTGGGCGAGCCTCGACTATGACGAGAACAAGGGCGGCTATGTCGTGCCGTTCACCAAGGAGCAACTGAAGGCAGCTCCCGCCTATTCGATCAACGAATTGACGGGCGCCGACGGCGAGGCCGCGCGTGATGCTTCATACAGTTACTACAGGGTCGAGCCTTATTGGCATTGATCTTGCTCTGCCGGAATCAAAGGCCCCCGGTTGAACCGGGGGCCTTTTCTCTGGGATATCTACTCCGCTGCAAGGGTCGACAACTCTACCGCGCCCTGTTGAGGCTGCTGAGTGTCACACGACGTCAAAAACGCCGCCGCGATCAGGAACAAACTCACAATACCGCTCAACTGAGACATGGCGAAACTCCTCCTGTTTCGCCCCGCGCAGCTGTGAGCATAAACCAGAAAGCCGCATGCCGCCAAGGCCTATGACTGACATGACTTATGATGACAGCAATTCGTGCTTCGTGATTCGATGTGGCGGAAGTGGCGGCACTATTTGCGGACGCCCCGATTGCGTTTTGCGGCACTTTGGCTAAGACGTGCGCGACGCTTCGTCAGATCAATCGGGGACATCGCAATGACTGCCATCATCGACATTGTCGGGCGCGAAATCCTGGACAGCCGCGGAAACCCGACCGTCGAGGTCGACGTCGTGCTCGAAGACGGCTCGATGGGCCGCGCTGCGGTGCCTTCCGGCGCCTCGACCGGCGCGCATGAGGCGGTCGAGCTGCGCGACGGCGGCGCCCGCTACCTCGGCAAGGGCGTCCTGCGGGCGGTAGAGGCCGTCAATGGCGAGCTGTTCGAAGCGATCGGCGGGATGGAAGCCGAGAACCAGATCCACATCGACCAGACCATGATCGAGCTCGACGGCACACCCAACAAGAGCCGCCTCGGCGCCAATGCGATCCTTGGCGTGTCGCTGGCGGTGGCCAAGGCTGCGGCGGAAGCGGCTGGCCTGCCGCTCTACCGCTATGTCGGTGGCACCAAGGCGCATGTGCTTCCGGTGCCGATGATGAACATCATCAACGGTGGCGCCCATGCCGACAACCCGATCGATTTCCAGGAATTCATGATCCTGCCGATCGGTGCGCCGACACTGCGTGATGGCGTGCGCTGGGGTTCGGAGATCTTCCATACGCTGAGGAAGCGGCTGAAGGACGCCGGCCACAACACCAATGTCGGCGACGAGGGTGGCTTCGCGCCTAACTTGAAAAGCGCGCCCGCAGCGCTCGATTTCATCATGGAATCGATCGAGAAGGCCGGCTTCAAGCCGGGCGAAGAGGTTGCGCTCGGCCTCGACTGCGCCGCGACCGAATTCTTCAAGGACGGCAACTACGTCTATGAAGGCGAGAAAAAGACCCGCGATCCGAAGACCCAGGCCAAGTATCTGGCCAAGCTCGCCGCGGACTATCCGATCATCACCATCGAGGATGGGTTGGCCGAGGACGACTGGGACGGCTGGAAAACGCTGACCGACCTCATCGGCAACAAGACCCAGCTGGTCGGCGATGATCTGTTCGTCACCAATACGGCCCGGCTGCGCGACGGCATCCGCATGGGCGTCGCCAATTCTATCCTGGTCAAGGTCAACCAGATCGGCTCACTGACCGAAACGCTCGATGCCGTCGAGACCGCGCACAAGGCCGGCTACACCGCGGTCATGTCGCACCGCTCGGGCGAAACCGAAGATTCGACCATCGCCGATCTCGCCGTCGCCACCAATTGCGGGCAGATCAAGACGGGTTCGCTGTCGCGCTCGGATCGCATGGCCAAGTACAACCAGCTCATCCGCATCGAGGAAGAGCTCGGCAAGCAGGCGCTCTACGCCGGCAAGTCGATCGTGAAGGGCTGAGCCGCAGAAAATCCGAAAACCCAGAATCCGAAAACGAAAGGGCGGGGGCATTCTCGCCTTTTTTGTTTCAACACCGCCAGATCCGGTCGTCCGTAACCGTCCATTAAGCACAATCGGGCGAGAAAGGGCTAGGTCGCAGAGTGGTTAGAGCGCCCTTTGCGCGTCCAGGCGGGCGCGCGGCGCTCTAAGGGATTTGGGTCATGTGGACACGTCAGCACAAGCAGAGAAATACCGGTCGGCTGATCATCCCCTCGCTCTGCGTGGCGTTCCTCGCCTATTTCGGCTTTCATGCCTACCACGGCGAATTCGGCATCTATTCCAAATACCGGTTGCAAGCCGAAGCCGTCGACCTGCAAGGTAAGCTCGATGCCGTCAAGGCGCGCCGGCTCGATCTCCAGCGGCGGGTTCAGCTGATGCATCAGGGCACGCTGGAGAAGGACATGCTCGACGAGCAGGCGCGCAAGGCGCTCAATGTGTCCCACGCCGACGAAATCACCATCATGCTACCGGCCACGGCAAGATAACCAAATTCAAGTTAATCGCCGATATTTTCAACGATTTTAATCGCTTAGACGCATGTCAGCCATGCATTTTTCGGCATGGCGAAACGCTTTCTCGCGTGTTAGCCTTTGCCAAATCGGTGGGGAGAACTGATCTCCCTCAGTGTCCGCAAGAGACGCCAACAGGGAGTGATGCATGGCCACCGCCGCCAGAAAAGCGCCTGCCAAAACCAAACCCAAATCCGACGGCAAATCGGCAGGGCTTTCAGCCCCCAAGCCTCTCGACTTCACCAAGGATGAGGAGCTTGACGCCTACCGGCGCATGCTGCTCATTCGCCGCTTCGAGGAAAAGGCCGGCCAGCTCTACGGCATGGGCTTCATCGGCGGCTTCTGCCACCTCTATATCGGCCAGGAAGCAGTTGTCACCGGCATGAAGATGGCGCTGATCGACGGCGACCAGATGATCACCGCCTACCGCGACCATGGTCATATGCTGGCGATGGAACTGTCGCCGCGCGGCGTCATGGCCGAATTGACCGGGCGCCGCGGCGGCCTGTCCAGGGGCAAGGGCGGCTCCATGCACATGTTCTCCAAGGAGAAGCATTTTTACGGCGGCCACGGCATTGTCGGCGCGCAGGTTTCGCTCGGCACCGGCCTCGCCTTCGCCAATCGCTATCGTGGCAACAACAATGTGACACTGACCTATTTCGGCGACGGCGCCGCCAATCAGGGCCAGGTCTATGAAAGCTTCAACATGGCCTCGCTGTGGAAGCTGCCGGTGATTTTCATCATCGAGAACAACCGCTATGCCATGGGCACCTCGGTAACGCGTTCGTCGGCCGAGACGGATTTTTCGCACCGCGGCGCCTCCTTCAAGATCCCCGGCATCCAGGTCGATGGCATGGACGTCCGTGCAGTCAAGGCAGCCGGCGATCTCGCCACCGAATGGTGCCGTGACGGCAAGGGGCCGCTGATTCTCGAAATGCAGACTTATCGCTACCGCGGCCACTCGATGTCCGATCCGGCAAAATACCGCTCCAAGGAAGAAGTGCAGAAGATGCGCTCCGAGCGCGACCCGATCGAGCAGGTCAAGGCGCGCCTGCTCGACAAGGAGTGGGCTGATGAGGACGAGCTCAAAGCCGTCGACAAGGAGGTCCGCGACATTGTCGCCGACGCCGCCGAATTTGCCCAGAACGACGCAGAGCCGGATCCGTCCGAGCTCTGGACCGATATCGTACTGTAACGAGAGGGCAAGGCCATGCCGATCGAAATTCTCATGCCCGCTCTCTCGCCGACCATGGAAGAGGGCAATGTTTCCAAATGGTTGAAGAAAGAGGGCGATAAGGTTGTCGCTGGTGATGTCATCGCCGAGATCGAAACCGATAAGGCGACGATGGAAGTCGAGGCCGTCGACGAAGGCACGCTAGCCAAGATCGTGGTTCCTGCCGGCACCGAAGGTGTCAAGGTCAACACGCTGATCGCCGTGCTCGCCGTTGATGGTGAAGACGTCGACAAGGCAGGCGAAGGCATCGGCGAGGAACCTGCCAAGGCGGAAACTGCAGCGCCAGCGCCTGCTGCGGCCAAAAGCGAGGGCGCAGCACCTGTCGCCGCGGCGCCGAGAACCGAAATCGCCGCCGATCCCGACATCCCGGCCGGCACGGAGATGGTCTCGACCACGGTGCGCGAAGCGCTGCGTGACGCGATGGCCGAGGAAATGCGCCGTGACGGAGACGTCTTCGTGATGGGCGAGGAGGTCGCCGAGTACCAGGGCGCTTACAAGATCACGCAAGGGCTGCTGCAGGAATTCGGGGCGCGTCGCGTCGTCGACACACCGATCACCGAGCACGGTTTTGCCGGCGTCGGTGTAGGCGCGGCGATGGCCGGCCTGAGGCCGATCGTCGAGTTCATGACCTTCAACTTCGCCATGCAGGCGATCGATCATATCATCAACTCCGCCGCCAAGACGCTCTACATGTCCGGCGGCCAGATGGGCGCGCCCATCGTCTTCCGCGGGCCAAACGGCGCGGCCGCCCGCGTCGCCGCCCAGCACTCACAGTGCTATGCCGCCTGGTACAGCCACATTCCCGGCCTGAAAGTGGTGATGCCCTACACCGCCGCCGACGCGAAGGGATTGCTGAAGGCCGCGATCCGCGACCCGAACCCGGTCATCTTCCTCGAGAACGAAATCCTCTACGGCCAGTCCTTCGATGTGCCGAAGATCGACGATTTCGTGCTGCCGATCGGCAAGGCGCGCATCCACAAGCCGGGCAAGGATGTCACCATCGTCTCCTTCGGCATCGGCATGAGCTACACTGTGAAGGCCGAGGCCGAATTGCGCGGCATGGGCATCGATGCCGAGATCATCGACCTCAGGACCATCCGCCCGCTCGATTTCGACACCATCATCGCCTCGATCAAGAAGACCAATCGTCTGGTGGTGGTGGAGGAAGGATTTCCGCAGAGCTCGGTCGGCGACCATATCGCCAGCCAGGTGTCGCAGCGCGCCTTCGATTTCCTCGACGCGCCGGTCATCACCATTGCCGGCAAGGACGTGCCGATGCCCTACGCGGCAAACCTCGAAAAGCTGGCATTGCCCAATGTCGCGGAAGTCATCGAGGCGGTGAAAGCCGTGACGTACCGGGGTTAACGAGATGTCGCGCGAACTAGAAGTTCCCGCGGTGGTCGTCGAGAACAGCGAATTCGATGAAATACTCCGCGTCTGGATTGGTTCGGACGCGGTCGTCACGATGCAAGACCTCTTTGGACCAAACGCTCACAACTGGGGCATGGTGCTCGCTGATGTCGGCATGCACATAGCCAGGATGAGACTGGAACAAGATGGCATCGCTGAAATCGAGACGCTTCAGGCATTGGAAGAAGGCTATCGAGGCAGAATGTCGGAGCAGTTCAATATCCAGCACCGTTCGCTAACCGGGCGGAACTGAGGAGGAAAAATGCCGATCAACATCACCATGCCGGCCCTGTCGCCCACGATGGAAGAGGGCAATCTTGCCAAGTGGCTGGTCAAGGAGGGCGACAAGGTTTCGCCGGGCGATGTGATCGCCGAGATCGAGACCGACAAGGCGACGATGGAAGTCGAAGCCGTCGATGAGGGCACTGTGGCCAAGCTGGTGGTTCCAGCCGGCACCGAAGGCGTCAAGGTCAACGCGCTGATCGCCGTGCTCGCCGCCGAAGGTGAAGATGCGGCGGCTGCCGCCAAGAGCGGTGACGGCGCTGCCGCTCCGGCAAAAGCCGAGGCAAAACAGGATAAGGCGCCAATCTCCCCACCCGTGGGGGAGATGTCGACGAAGTCGACAGAGGGGGGCGCTGTCCCGCCAGCGGCAAGGAACGAGGCGCCCCCCTCTGGCCTGCCGGCCATCTCCCCCACAAGGGGGAGGATCAGCCAGTCGGACGGTCGCACCTTCGCCTCGCCGCTGGCCCGTCGCATCGCCCGGGAAGCCGGTGTCGATGTCTCCGCGGTGACAGGCTCCGGCCCGCATGGCCGCGTGGTCAAGGCCGATGTCGATGCAGCGATTTCCAGCGGCGGCGCCAAGGCAGCACCCGCCGCGAAAGCGGCACCTGCCGGCGCTCCGGCTCCGGCGGCCGCAGCCAAGCCAATGTCGGACGACCAGGTGCTGAAACTGTTTGCCGACGGCTCTTACGAGCTTGTCCCGCATGACAACATGCGCAAGACCATTGCGCGCCGGCTGGTCGAGGCCACGACCACCATCCCGCATTTCTATCTGACGCTCGACTGCGAGCTTGATGCGCTCCTGGCCCTGCGCACGCAGGTCAATGCGGCCGCCCCGGTGAAGAAGACCGACAAGGGTGAGGCGCCGGCCTACAAGCTGTCGGTCAACGACATGGTCATCAAAGCGATGGCAATGGCGCTGATGGCGGTGCCGGATGCCAATGCGTCATGGACCGAGAGCGCCATGGTCAAGCACAAGCATGCCGACGTCGGTGTCGCCGTGTCGATCCCCGGCGGGCTGATCACGCCGATCATCCGGCGTGCCGACGAAAAGACGCTGTCGGTCATCTCCAACGAGATGAAGGATCTTGCCAGCCGCGCGCGCAGCCGCAAGCTGAAGCCGGAAGAATACCAGGGCGGCACCACGGCGGTGTCCAATCTCGGCATGTTCGGCATCAAGGACTTTGCCGCCGTCATCAACCCGCCGCATGCGACGATCCTGGCGGTCGGCGCCGGCGAGGAGCGCGCGGTGGTCAAGAACGGTGAGATCAAGATCGCCACCATCATGTCGGTGACATTGTCGACCGATCACCGCGCTGTCGACGGCGCGCTCGGCGCCGAACTGCTCGTCGCCTTCAAGCGCATGATCGAAAACCCGATGGGCATGCTGGTCTAGAGGGAAAAGAAGGCGGTGCGGGAACTCTTCACCGGTCTTTTTGCCTTCAGCCCTTCCAGCGTTGCAACGATCGTCGTGCATTGGCTGTTCGTGGGCTGGCGGGTGAGGCGCGCGCAGGCAGATTTCGACCCGAGTGGGGCAAACGCATGAAAACAGTCCTTTGCTACGGCGATTCGCTGACCTGGGGCTATGATGCGGCAAGTCTGGATCGCCACCCGCTCAAGGACCGCTGGCCGAGTGTGCTGCAGGCGACGTTGGGAGCCAGCGTCGAGGTCATCGCCGAAGGCTTGAACGGCCGCACAACGGCTTTCGACGACCATTTGGCCGGCGCCGACCGTAACGGCGCAAGAGTGCTGCCGACGATCTTGATGACGCATGCGCCGATCGACCTGGTCATCATCATGCTCGGCGCCAACGACATGAAGCCGTGGATTCACGGCAATCCGGTCGCCGCCAAGCAAGGCATGCAGCGCCTTATCGACATCGTGCGCGGTCACGACTACCCGTTCGATTGGCCGTCGCCGCAAATCCTGATCGTCGCGCCGCCCGCCGTCAGCCGCACGGAAAACGCCGAATTCAAAGAAATGTTCGCCGGCGGCGATGAAGCGTCGAAGCGGCTGGCGCCACAATATTCCGTCCTTGCCGACGAGGTCGGCTGCGGCTTCTTCGATGCCGGCTCGGTGGCCGAGACCACGCCACTCGACGGCGTCCATCTCGACGCAGAGAACACGCGCAAAATCGGGCAGGCATTGGCGCCAATCGTGCGCGTGATGCTGGAACTCTAGAGAATCATGGGAGAAATCCGTGGCTGAGAACTACGACGTCATCATCATCGGCTCCGGCCCCGGCGGCTATGTCACGGCGGTGCGTTCCGCCCAACTCGGGTTCAAGACAGCGATCGTCGAGCGCGAGCATCTCGGCGGCATCTGCCTCAACTGGGGTTGCATCCCGACCAAGGCGCTGCTGCGTTCGGCCGAGATCATGCACTATTCGGATCATTTGAAGGACTACGGCTTGAAGATCGACGGCAAGGTCAGCGTCGATACCGCTGCCGTGGTCGACCGCTCGCGAAAGGTCTCGCTGCGGCTGAACGGCGGCGTCGCCTTCCTGATGAAGAAGAACAAGGTCGATGTCATCTGGGGCGAAGCCAAGCTGTCCAAAACGGCTTCCGGCGACAGGCCGGGCGAGATCGTCGTGTCGAAATCGTCGAAGAAGCCGATGGAGCCACAGCCGCGGGCGCCCAAGGGCGTCAAGGGGGAGGGCACATACACTGCCAAGCACATCATCCTGGCGACCGGCGCCAGGCCGCGGGCGTTGCCCGGCATCGAGCCCGACGGCAAGCTGATCTGGACCTATTTCGAAGCGATGGTGCCGAAGGAGATGCCGAAATCGCTGCTGGTGATGGGTTCGGGCGCAATCGGCATCGAATTCGCCTCATTCTACCGCACCATGGGCGCGGAGGTGACGGTGGTCGAGCTATTGCCGGCGGTGATGCCGGTTGAGGACGCAGAGGTCTCGAAATTCGCGCAAAAGCAGTTCGAGAAGCAAGGCATGAAGATCATCCTCGAAGCCAAGGTCACCAAGGTGGAAAAAGCTGCGAACTCGGTAACCGCGCATGTCGAGATGAAGGACGGCAAGGTCGAGAAGATTACCGCCGACCGGATGATCTCGGCCGTCGGCGTGCAGGGCAATATCGACAATCTCGGCCTCGAGGCGCTCGGCGTGAAGACCGATCGCGGCTGCGTCGTCGTCGACGGCTACGGCAGCACCAATGTGCCCGGCATCTATGCCATCGGCGACGTTGCCGGCCCGCCTATGCTCGCCCACAAGGCCGAGCATGAAGGCGTGGTCTGCGTGGAAAAGATCGCCAACGTCCCCGGCGTGCACGCCACTGACAAACTGAAAATTCCGGGCTGCACCTATTGCAACCCGCAGGTTGCCTCCGTCGGGTTGACTGAAGCGAAAGCCAAGGCCGAAGGCAAGGACATCCGCGTCGGCCGCTTTCAGTTCGCCGCCAACGGCAAGGCCATCGCGCTCGGCGAGGACCAGGGTTTCGTAAAAACCATCTTCGACAGGAAGACCGGGCAGTTGCTCGGCGCGCATATGGTCGGTGCCGAAGTGACCGAGCTGATCCAGGGCTTTGTCGTGGCGATGAACCTGGAGACCACCGAGGAAGAGCTGATGCACACGATCTTCCCGCACCCGACGCTGTCGGAGATGATGAAGGAAAGCGTGCTCGACGCCTATGGCCGCGCGCTCAACGCGTGATAAATTGACCGCGTGAGACTCAAAAGGTGAGAGCCAAGGAACTCAACCGTAAGGTAATTCGTTTCCGGATGCATTTATCACCAGAGGAGAGGGCATATGGACGTGAATGGCGTGGGCTGGATCGCAGCCATCATCATCGGCGGGCTGGCGGGCTGGCTTGCCGAGATGTTCATGAAAAGCAACATGGGCATCTTGATGAACATCGTTCTGGGCATCGTCGGCGCGATCGTGCTGAATGCCATCCTGCAGGCGCTCAACATCGGCGCCTTCGGCACCGGCTGGATCGCCTATCTGATCACTGGTTTCGTTGGCGCCTGCCTGCTGATCTTGGCAGGGCGCATGGTGCGCCGTTAGTTGCTGAACTCTTGCCATGCGAAAACGGCTGTGGCGGCATGCGTCGCCGCGGCCTTTTTCTTTGCAGCGAAAAGTCCTAGATGGAAAGCGAACGCCGGAAGCGATCGCGAATGAACTGGATTTCTGATGGTCACCGTCCTCGACACGATCGCCAATGCGCCGCGCCTGCGGCATCCTGAAAAGGCGCACAAGCCTGACCAGGATGTGCTGCGCAAGCCCGACTGGATCCGCGTCAAGGCGCCGATGTCGAAAGGCTATGCCGAGACGCGCGACATCGTGAAGTCGCACAGGCTGGTGACGGTGTGCGAAGAGGCCGGGTGCCCCAATATCGGTGAGTGCTGGGAGAAGAAGCACGCCACCTTCATGATCATGGGCGAGATCTGCACGCGTGCCTGCGCCTTCTGCAACGTCGCCACCGGCATTCCAACCGCGCTCGATCCCGATGAACCGGCGCGCATCGCCCACGCCGTCAAGCAAATGGGTCTAACCCATGTCGTCATCACGTCGGTCGACCGCGACGATCTCGCCGATGGCGGAGCTCAGCACTTTGCCGAGGTCATCCGCGCCATCAGGGCGGCAACGCCTTCGACGACGATCGAAATCCTGACGCCCGACTTCCTGCGCAAGGAAGGCGCGCTGGAGATCGTGGTGGCGGCCAAGCCTGATGTGTTCAACCACAACCTGGAGACCGTTCCGTCGAACTATCTGACAGTCCGCCCGGGCGCCCGCTATTTCCATTCGATCAGGCTGCTGCAGCGGGTCAAGGAACTCGATCCCTCGATCTTCACCAAATCCGGCATCATGGTTGGCCTTGGCGAGGAGCGGAACGAGATCCTGCAATTGATGGACGATCTGCGTTCGGCCAATGTCGACTTCATGACCATCGGTCAGTATCTGCAGCCATCGAAAAAGCACCATCCGGTGATCCGTTTCGTCACGCCGGAGGAATTCAAGTCCTTCGAGACGATCGGCAAGACCAAGGGCTTCCTGCTGGTGGCATCGAGCCCGCTGACGCGTTCGTCGCATCACGCCGGCGACGATTTCGCCAAGCTGCGCGCGGCACGGGACGCGTTTCTCAAGAAGTCCGCCTAACACACTGGTTTCATGCCACAATTCGAAGCCCATCGCCGCGTTGCGCATACGCCGGAACAGATGTTCGCTCTGGTCGCCGATGTCGAATCCTATCCGCAATTCCTGCCGCTTTGCGAGGCGCTGACGGTTCGCTCGCGCAAGGAACGCGACGGACGCACCCTCCTCGTCGCCGACATGAGCATTGGCTACAAGGCGATCCGCGAGACTTTCACCACGCAGGTGCTGCTAAAGCCTGACGAGAAGGCCATCGACGTCAAATATATCGACGGTCCGTTCAAATATCTGAGCAATGCCTGGCGTTTCGAGCCGGCCGACGGCGGTTGCAATGTCTGCTTCTTCATCGACTACGAATTCAAGAGTCGTATTCTGGGTGCGGTGATGGGAGCGATGTTCGATCGCGCCTTCCGCATGTTCTCCGAGGCGTTCGAGAAGCGCGCCGACGTCATCTATGGCGCAGCGCCGGCAGCCTGATCCGCGGCGAGCGCGCGCAAGCCCAGTTCAAGCGCGTGCCTGACGGTCTCCCGGCGGATGAACTTGCGGCCTTTGTCGGCAAACAACTGGCATTCGCAGACGACCGGCCGGCCGGTCAAGGCGATACCGAACCAGACCAGGCCGACGGGCTTTTCCGTCGAGCCGCCGCCCGGACCGGCAATGCCGGTGACGGCAAGGGTCAGCCCGGCGCGCGAATGGGCCAAGGCGCCGGCTGCCATCTCGACCGCCGTTTCCCGTGAGACCGCGCCGTGCGCCGCGAGCGTGGCGGCGGAAACGCCGAGCATCTTCGTCTTGGCCTCGTTGGAATAGGTGATGAAACCCCGGTCGACCACTGTCGAAGAGCCGGCGATGTCGGTCAAGGCGGCGATGATCATGCCGCCGGTGCAGCTCTCGGCCGTCGCCAGCATGATGCCGCGCTGTTGGCAGGCTTGAAGCAGGGCATCTGCGAGATCGCTGTTGCTCATTCGGGGACATCACCTGGAAACACGACGCTGGCGGTGGCGATGGCGGCTATGCCTTCCTCGCGTCCGACAAAGCCGAGCTTTTCGTTGGTCGTCGCCTTGATCGAGATGCGGTCCCGGGAAATCGCCAGCATTGCCGAAAGGATTTCGGTCATTGCTTCGCGATGCGGGCCGACGCGCGGCGCCTCGCAGATCAGCGTGATGTCGGCATTGGCGATACGCCCGCCGCGCGCGCGCACCAATCCTGCCGCATGCTCGACGAAGATCCGCGAGGCCACGCCTTTCCACTGCGGGTCCGATGGCGGGAAATGCGTGCCGATGTCGCCGGCGCCGCAAGAGGCGAGCAGCGCGTCGGTCAAGGCGTGCAGGCCGACATCGGCGTCCGAATGGCCGGACAGTTTCTTGTCGTGCGGGATCGAGACGCCGCACAGGACGACATGGTCGCCGGGCTCGAAGGCATGGACGTCGTAGCCATTGCCGGTGCGGATATCCGGAAAACGCGGCCGTTCGCCGGAAAGCCGCTGATCCGCCATCGAGATATCCCTTGCCCAGGTAAGTTTGACATTATCCGGCGAGCCCGGGACGATTTTCACCGGAATGTTCGCCCATTCGGCAATCGCGGCATCGTCGGTGAAGTCCGCCTTGCCCAGATGATGGGCCTTTTCATGGGCAGCCAGGATCGGCCAGAACGGAAAGCCCTGCGGCGTCTGCGCGGCATGAAGCCCGTTCCTGGAAACCGTCTCGCCGATCATGCCCGCGGCCGATTCACGTTTCAGCGTATCGGCGACGGGCAGGGCAGGCAGCGCTGCCTGACGCTCGCCGATGGCGGCGATCGTGCGGTCTATCAATTCCGCGTCGACGAACGGGCGGACGGCGTCATGGACCAGAACCCGGCGCGGCGCATGGCCTCTCAGCGCAAGCAATCCGAGCCGGACGGAGTCCTGTCTGGACGCGCCACCGGTCACCGTGACCACCCGGTCGGCGTTGGCGCCAGCGGCGCTGCGAAAAAGCCCGCTGTCGTCGGCATGAATGGCGACGACGACAGCGCCGATTTTCGTATGCGCCAAAAACACGTCCAATGTGCGCGCGATGACGGCACGGCCGCCGATCCTTTGGTATTGCTTCGGCCCGTCGGCCTGACCGGCGCGCGCGCCGCGGCCGGCGGCGACGATAACGACGGCAACCTTGTCGTCCGCAGCCAAAGCCTGCTTTTCGCTTGCGTCTGTCATGCCGAGACGCTTAGCGCATCATCCCAAAAAGTGGAATCGCTTTTCGGAAGAGATCATGCGCAGATGCAAAGTGCCAATAGGGTCCCCAACACGCACCGCACTTCGGCTAGTGCCGGCATTTTCCCAAATGCGCCTTAATGCGACGTCATTGCGCGTTGCACATTGCCGCCATTCTGGCTAGTGAATGTGCAGCTATTAAAAATGCTTGGTTTTTGTGCATGCTTGACCTGACCAAATTGGCATCTCCGCTGGATGTGGGTCGTGTGAGAATCCGCAATCGCGCTTTTCTCGCGCCCATGTCGGGCATAACAGATGAGCCGTTCCGGCAGCGTGCCTATGCGCATGGCGCCGGGTTGGTGGTGTCGGAGATGGTGGCGAGCGGCGAACTTGCCAGGGGCAGAGCCGGTTGCGGCCTGCGCATCCGCCACTCCGGGCTGCCGGTGCACATGGTCCAGCTTGCCGGCCGTGAGGCGGTGCATATGGCAGAGGGCGCCCGTATAGCCGCGGGCGAGGGCGCCGACATCATCGACATCAACATGGGCTGCCCGGCCAAGAAGGTGACGGGCGGCTATGCCGGTTCGGCGCTGATGCGCGATCTCGATCACGCTTTGTCGCTGATCGAGGCGGTGGTCGGCGCCGTCGAGGTGCCGGTCACGGTCAAGATGCGGCTCGGCTGGGACGAAAGCGCGCTCAATGCGCCTGTTCTGGCGCGCCGCGCCGAGCAGGCGGGGGTTCAGATGGTGACGGTGCATGGCCGCACGCGCTGCCAGTTCTACCAGGGCAAGGCCGACTGGCGCGCCATCGCACGCATTAAGCAGGCCGTTTCGATCCCGGTCGTTGCCAATGGCGATGTCGGCTCGCCGGCGGAGGCAGCAATGATCCTCGACCAGTCGGGTGCCGACGCGGTGATGATCGGCCGCGCCCATTACGGCGCGCCCTGGACGGCAGGCAGCATCGCGGCAGCCGCGGCAAAAGAGATGACGCCCGGTGTGCCGGAAAGCCCGCAAGCGCTGGCCGACTACGTCGTTGCCCACTACCAGGACATGCTGTCGCTCTACGGCATCGAAAGCGGCGTGCGCCAGGCGCGCAAGCATCTTGGCTGGTATCTCGACCGCCACGCCGCTGGCGTCGTCGATGAGCAGCGAAAGGCCATCCTTACCTGCTTCGAGCCCGTCCGCGTCATCGCCGCGTTGCGTGAGGTGTTTTCAAGCGCTGCCGAGGCGATGAACCTGCGGAGCGCAGCATGAATGCCACCGTTGCACAGAACATGGACATGGCGGACGCCGCACACATCGTGCTCAACACCATCCGCCGCCCGGTGATCATGCTCGATGCGGAAGGGTTCATCACCTTCGCCAATGCCGATGCCGAAGATTTCTTCCGCTCGAGCGCGACCATGCTTGCCCGCAACACATTGCCCAAGCTCATTCCATTCGGCAGTCCGTTGCTGACGCTTGTCGACCAGGTGCGCGAGCGCCGGGCACCCGTCAACGAATACCGGGTCGACGTATCGTCGCCGCGCCTCGGCATCGAGAAGGTGGTCGACCTCTATGTCGCGCCGGTGTCGGAATTCCCGGGCTCCGTCGTGGTGATGTTCCAGGAACGGTCGATGGCCGACAAGATCGATCGTCAGATGACGCACCGCGGTGCGGCACGCTCGGTGACCGGCCTTGCCGCGATGCTCGCCCACGAGATCAAGAACCCGCTATCCGGCATCCGGGGCGCCGCCCAACTGCTCGAACTGTCGGCTTCCGACGAGGATCGCGCGCTGACCCGGCTGATCACCGACGAGACCGACCGCATCGTCTCGCTCGTCGATCGCATGGAGGTGTTTTCCGACGAGCGGCCCGTCGATCGCTATCCGGTCAACATCCATATCGTGCTCGACCATGTGAAGGCGATTTCCAAGAACGGTTTTGCCAAGCGGATCAAGATATTGGAGGATTATGATCCATCATTGCCTCCGGTTTTCGCCAACCGCGACCAGCTCATCCAGGTGTTCCTCAACCTGGTCAAGAATGCGGCCGAGGCGATTGGCGGCGATCCGCAAGGCGAGATCACCCTGTCGACCGCGTTCCGGCCGGGCATCCGTGTTTCCGTTCCGGGATCGCAGGGCCGCGTGTCGCTGCCGCTGGAATTCTGCGTGCGCGACAACGGTTCTGGCGTCTCCGAAGATATCCTGCCGATCCTGTTCGACCCCTTCATCACCACCAAGCCGAACGGGTCGGGGCTTGGTCTGGCGCTGGTAGCGAAAATCGTCGGCGAGCATGGCGGCATCATCGAATGCGATTCGACGCCGCGCGCAACCACCTTCCGCATCCTGATGCCAGCCTGGAAGGAAACGCCGTTCGGCACTGACGACGATGGCGAAGGAGACCGCAAATGACGGTTCGCGGCAATATTCTCGTCGCCGACGACGATGCGGCCATCCGCACCGTCCTCAATCAGGCGCTTTCGCGCGTCGGCCATGAGGTGCGCGTGACGTCCAACGCCTCGACGCTGTGGCGCTGGGTGGCGGCGGGCGAGGGCGATCTCGTCATCACCGACGTGGTTATGCCCGACGAAAACGCCTTTGACATGCTGCCGCGCATAAAGAAGGCGCGACCGGAACTGCCCGTCATCGTCATGAGCGCCCAGAACACGTTCATGACCGCGATTCGCGCCTCCGAAACCGGCGCATACGAATATCTGCCGAAACCGTTCGACCTGACCGAGCTTCTCAACATCGTCAACCGGGCGCTTTCCGAGCCCCGACGGCCGAAGATCGATGCGCGGGCGGACGAGCCGCCGGAAACCATGCCGCTAGTTGGCCGCTCGGCCGCCATGCAGGATATCTACCGCATGCTGGCGCGCATGATGCAGACCGACCTCACGGTGATGATTTCAGGCGAATCGGGCACCGGCAAGGAACTGGTCGCGCGCGCGCTGCACGAGTATGGCCGCCGCCGCGGCGGCCCCTTTGTCGCGATCAACATGGCTGCGATCCCGCGCGACCTGATCGAATCGGAACTGTTCGGGCACGAGAAGGGCGCCTTCACCGGCGCGCAGAACCGCTCCACCGGCCGTTTCGAGCAGGCCGAAGGCGGCACGCTCTTCCTTGACGAGATCGGCGACATGCCGATGGAGGCGCAGACCCGCCTGCTGCGTGTCCTGCAGCAGGGCGAATACACCACCGTCGGCGGCCGCACGCCGATCAAGACCGACGTGCGCATCGTCGCCGCCACCAACAAGGATCTGCGCACGCTGATCAATCAAGGGCTTTTCCGCGAGGATCTGTTCTATCGCCTGAATGTCGTGCCGCTAAGGCTGCCGGCGCTGCGCGAGCGGTCCGAGGACGTTCCGGATCTCGTCCGGCACTTCTTCAAGCTTGGCGCCAGCGAAGGCCTGCAGACCAAGCGCATTTCCACGGGCGGCATCGAGCTGATGAAGCGCTATCCGTGGCCGGGCAACGTGCGCGAGCTCGAAAATCTCGTCCGCAGACTTGCCGCGCTCTATTCGCAGGACGAGATTTCTGCCGAAGTCATTGAGGCGGAACTGAAGACCGGCGAGAGGCCGGTCGTTCCCGGCGGCGGCAACCTCATTCCCGACGACCTGTCCATCGGCCAGGCGGTGGAACATTTCCTGCAGCGCTATTTTGCTTCGTTCGCCGGCGACTTGCCGCCCGCCGGCCTCTATCAGCGTATCCTTTCCGAGGTCGAATATCCGCTGGTGCTTGCTTCGATGACGGCAACCCGCGGCAACCAGATCAAGGCTGCGGAGCTCCTCGGGCTCAATCGCAACACGCTGCGCAAGAAGATTCGCGAACTCGGCGTCAACGTCTACAAATCGACCAGGCAAGCTTAGAGCGCCGTTTTCTTTCAATAAATCGATCCCGAATTTCGGGCCGGTGTGACAGAGCGAAGCCTTTTCCGGGGGATCGAGCGCCGAAACAGTTCCGTCCAGGCCACACTTGTTGCATAATCGCCACAATGCGTTGCATACATCCGACGCAATCACTGGTTCTAGACGGCGACATGGCTCCACGGGCATCGAGACTGAGCGAAACGCTTTTCAGCGAACCCCGCACAAGTGACGGGCGCCGGCTGCTTGCGCTGCCGGGCGTGGTGGCAATTGCCGGTGCGCTGGTTACGGCGGCGATCTCCTTCGCCATCCTCGTCGGTGCCACGCCGATCACGCCGGACGAGAGCACAACCCTGGCGCTAATCGCCGTCAATGCGGCGTTCATCCTGTTCCTGATCGCGCTGGTTGGCCGCGAAGTACATCGTATCGTGATGGCGCGCCGGCGCGGCAAGGCGGCGTCGCGGCTGCATGTGCGGATCGTCGCGATGTTCGCGCTGGTCGCCGCGATTCCCGCCATCATGGTGGCGATCATCGCCTCGATCACGCTCGATATCGGTCTTGATCGCTGGTTCGAAATCCGCACCAAGACGATCGTCAATTCGTCGCTGTCGATAGCCGATGCCTATGTGCAGGAGAACGCGCGCAACCTCCAGGGAACGACCCTGTCGATGGCTTACGATCTCGACGCCTCCCGCACGCTCTACGGCCTCGATCGAACCGGCTTCCTCGATCTGATGAACAAGGAAGCCGTTGGACGCTCGCTGGCCCATGCCGCACTGATCAGGTCCGACGGTTCGTTCGTCATGAGCGCCAAGACCGACGCCGATTTTGCCATGCCGGAGCCGCCGGAAGGCGCCATGAGCGGTGCCGCTGACGGCAGGCCGGTGCTGATCGAGCCGAAGACGCGCAACATCATGGGCGCCATCGTCAAACTGCGCGAGATCGAAGGGCTCTATCTCTACACCATCCGGCTGGTCGATCCCGAGGTGATCAAGGCGCGGCAGATTGTCAGGTCCAACAGCGACGAATATCGCGGCCTCGAAGACAGTCGCCGCACCTCGCAGGTGGCCTTTGCACTTCCCTATTTGTCGCTGACGCTGATCATCATCCTGTCCGCCATCTGGACCGGCATCGCCGTGGCCGACCGCCTGGTGCGGCCGATCCGCCAGCTCATCGGCGCGGCCGACGAGGTCGCGACCGGCAATCTCGACGTTGCCGTGCCGGTTCGGCCCTCCGACGGCGACGTCGCCTCGCTCGGCGACACCTTCAACAAGATGCTGCTGGAACTGAAATCGCAGCGTAACGAGATTCTGTCCGCCAAGGATTTGATCGACGAGCGGCGGCGTTTTTCGGAAGCCGTGCTTGCCGGTGTCACCGCCGGCGTTATCGGCGTCGATCCGTATGGCATCGTCACCATCGTCAACCGGTCGGCCGAAACGATGCTGGCCATATCCGCCACCGCCGCACTCGGGCAAAATCTCTCCGCCATGCTGCCGCATGTTGGCCGCGTCTTCGAGATCGGCCGCAAGTCGGGCAAGCCTGTCCATCGCGAACAGGTGACCTTCTATCGCGCCGGTGCGGAGCGCACCTTCAACGTGCAGATCACGGTCGAGGCCGGCGACGACGGTTCGGAGGAGAAATCCTATGTCGTGACGGTGGACGACATCACCGATCTGGTCCAGGCGCAGCGTTCCTCGGCCTGGGCGGATGTGGCGCGGCGCATCGCCCACGAGATCAAGAATCCGCTGACGCCGATCCAGCTTTCGGCCGAGCGCATCAAGCGCCGCTACGGCAAGGTCATCACCGAAGACCGCGAGGTTTTCGATCAGTGCACCGATACGATCATCAGGCAAGTGGAGGACATCGGCCGCATGGTCGACGAGTTCTCGGCTTTCGCACGCATGCCCAAGCCCGAAATGAAGGCCCTCGATTTGCGCGAATCGTTGCGCGAAGCCTCGTTCCTCGTCGAGGTGAGCCGCTCCGATATCACCTTCGAGCGCGTATTCGGCAACGAACCTCTCAAAGGCACGTTCGACAGCCGCCTGATGGCGCAGGCCTTTGGCAACGTCATCAAGAACGCAGCCGAGGCGATTGACGGACTTGATCAAAAGGATCGCTCGCACGGCATAATCCGAATTCAAGCCGGGCGCCAGAATGGTACGATTCGCATCGATGTCATCGACAACGGCAAGGGCTTGCCGCGCGAGAACCGCCAGCGATTGCTCGAGCCTTACATGACGACACGCGAGAAGGGCACCGGCCTCGGCCTCGCTATCGTCAAGAAGATAGTGGAGGACCATGGCGGCCGGCTCGAATTGCATGATGCGCCGGCGGATTTCCACGACGGGCGAGGCGCGATGATCAGCATCATCCTGCCGCTCGCCGCCACTGTGCCGTCGCGCGGCGAAGGCAGGACGGAACCCGAAAGAGAAACTGAAAAGGTCGATAATGGCGTCTGACATTCTCATCGTCGATGACGAGGAAGACATCCGCGAACTTGTCGCCGGTATCCTGAGCGACGAAGGTCACGAAACCCGCACGGCATTCGATGCCGACAGCGCCCTGGCGGCGATCGCCGACCGGGCGCCGAGGCTGATTTTCCTCGACATCTGGCTGCAAGGTTCGCGTCTGGACGGACTGGCGTTGCTGGACGAGATCAAGACGATGCATCCGAGCCTGCCGGTGGTGATGATCTCGGGCCACGGCAACATCGAGACGGCGGTCTCGGCCATCCGCCGCGGCGCCTATGACTTCATCGAAAAACCGTTCAAGGCCGACAGGCTGATCCTCATCGCCGAACGTGCCATTGAAACCTCAAAACTGAGGCGCGAGGTTTCGGATCTCAAGCTGCGCAGCGGCGAAACCTTCGACCTGATCGGCATGTCGTCGGCGATGAGCCAATTGCGCCAGACCATCGAGCGCGTCGCGCCGACCAACAGCCGCGTCATGATCATCGGCCCGTCCGGCTCAGGCAAGGAACTCGCGGCACGCGCCATCCACACGCTGTCGGCGCGCAAGGGCGCTCCGTTTGTCACGCTGAGCGCCGCCAACATCACGCCCGAACGCATGGAGGTCGAACTGTTCGGCACCGAATCCAACGGTGTCGAACGCAAGGTCGGCGCGCTTGAGGAAGCCCATCGCGGCATTCTCTACATCGATGAAGTGGCCGACATGCCGCGCGAAACGCAAAACAAGATCTTGCGCGTGCTGGTCGAACAGCAGTTCGAGCGGGTAGGGGGCACCAAACGGGTCAAGGTCGATGTCCGCATCATTTCGTCGACGTCGCAGAACCTGGAGGCGATGATCGCCGACGGTCGTTTCCGCGAGGATCTCTATCACCGCCTGGCGGTTGTTCCGGTCATGGTGCCGGGATTGGCCGAGCGGCGTGAGGACATCCCCTATCTTGTCGACAATTTCATGAAGCAGATCGCCCGCCAGGCCGGCATCCGGCCGCGGCGCATCGGCGACGACGCGCTGGCGGTGCTGCAGGCGCACAACTGGCCAGGCAACGTTCGCCAGTTGCGCAACAACGTCGAGCGGCTGATGATCCTGGCGCGCGGCGACGATATCGACGCACCGATCACCGCCGATCTCTTGCCTGCCGAGATCGGCGATGTCATGCCGCGCACGCCGAACCAATCCGATCAGCACATCATGGCGCTGCCGTTGCGTGAAGCGCGCGAACAGTTCGAGAAGGACTATCTGATCGCCCAGATCAACCGTTTTGGCGGCAACATCTCGAAGACGGCCGAGTTCATCGGCATGGAGCGCTCGGCGCTTCACCGGAAGCTGAAGTCGCTGGGCGTCTGACCGCCAATCCGGTCGTGGCCTACGCAATTATCGGTTACGGCGGCGGCGGAATCGCATAAGAAACGCTGCCGCACGTCTTTCGGGACGCGCAACGGACGCTGTAGCATTTTGTTTTTTGCGCATGGTCTTCCCCGAAAAATGGATTCCGATTTTCGGGGGCCATGCGCTGACTTCTTCAGGGGTGACCCATGCCGCGCATTGCCTATGTGAACGGGCGCTATGTCGCTCACGCCGACGCTTTCGTGCATATCGAGGACCGTGGCTATCAGTTCGCCGACGGTGTCTACGAGGTCTGCGAGGTGGCGCGCGGCTTCATCGTCGATATGCCTCGCCATCTCGGACGGCTGAACCGCTCGCTGACCGAATTGTCGATCGACTGGCCGGTCACGCCGGGCGTGTTGCCGATTATCCTGCGCGAGGTGGTCCGCCGCAACCATGTCGCCGATGGCCTGGTCTATCTTCAGGTGACGCGCGGCGTCGCCAGCCGTGATTTTGTTTTCCCGGCGGGCACGAAGCCGTCGCTGGTGGTTACCGCCAGGAAAGCCGACCCCGCTGCTGCCACCAGGAGGGCCGAAAGCGGAATCAAGGTCATCACCGTGCCGGAGAACCGTTGGGACCGGGTCGACATCAAGTCGGTCGGCCTGCTGCCAAACGTGCTCGCCAAGCAGAAGGCCAAGGAAGCCGGCGCCCAGGAAGCCTGGTTCATCGATGCCGACGGCACCGTCAAGGAAGGTGGGTCGTCGAACGCCTGGATCATCACCAGGGACGGCGTGCTGGTGACGCGTCCGGCCGAGCACGGCATCCTGCGCGGCATCACCCGCACCACGCTGTTCGAAGTGGCCGCCAAGCTCGGCCTGAAGATCGAGGAGCGGGGCTTTTCGGTCGCCGAAGCCAAGGCCGCGCGCGAGGTTTTCATCAGCTCCGCGACCACAATCGCCATGCCGATCGTGGCGATCGACGGTGCTCCGGTCGCCAACGGCCACCCAGGCTCGATAACACTTTCCTTGCGGCACGCCTTTTTTGACGTTGCGGAAAAAAGTCCAGCCTGATAACCGCACAGGTGGAATGAACATCAATATATCTCGTTCTGCTTGTCGTTATTGACGGCAAGACGGTGTTTGCGCGCTTGACATGTGCCAGTTAATTTGGCGCATTGGCCTGCAAACCGAAGGGGATCGGCGAAAGACAAGAACAATGGCGGAACGATCGCAAAATCTTCAGGACCTGTTCCTGAATTCAGTTCGCAAAAGCAAAAACCCACTCACCATCTTCCTCATCAACGGCGTGAAGCTGACCGGTGTGGTCACTTCCTTCGACAATTTCTGTGTTCTGCTGCGTCGAGACGGCCACTCCCAGCTCGTCTACAAGCACGCCATTTCCACGATCATGCCGAGCCAGCCGGTTCAGATGTTCGATGGCGAGGAAAGCCAGGGCGCCTGATTGGCACGTAAGAAAGACGCGGATCGCAGCGTTCGCGAAAAACCAGCATATCAGCCGGGGGCGGAGGCCGAAGGCCCGACCCGGGCCGTGGTCATCGTGCCGGTGCTTACCCGCCAGCCGCGCGGCGACGAGGACACGAATCGCCCGCGTCTGACGCGTTCTGCCGAGGCCCGCCACGACGAGGCGGTTGGTCTTGCCCAAGCCATAAACCTCGACCCGATCCATACCGCGGTTGTGACCGTCAACGATCCCCGGCCTGCCACCCTGCTCGGCAGCGGCAAGGTCGCGGAGTTCGCCGAGATCGTCAAGGAGGGCCGTGCCGAACTGGTCATTGTCGATCATCCGCTGACGCCGGTGCAGCAGCGCAACCTGGAAAAGGAATTGAACGCCAAGGTGCTGGATCGCACCGGCCTGATCCTGGAAATTTTCGGCGAGCGCGCGCGGACCAAGGAAGGCACGCTGCAGGTCGATCTGGCGCACCTCAACTATCAGAAGGGCCGGCTGGTGCGAAGCTGGACTCACCTCGAGCGCCAGCGCGGCGGTGCCGGTTTCCTCGGCGGCCCTGGCGAAACGCAGATCGAATCGGACCGCCGTGTCCTGCAGGACAAGATCAACAAGCTCAAGCACGAACTCGAAACAGTGCGACGCACCCGTGACCTGCACCGCGCCAAGCGCAAGAAGGTGCCGTTCCCGGTTGTGGCCATTGTCGGCTATACCAACGCCGGCAAATCGACGCTGTTCAACAGGCTGACCGGAGCTGGGGTGCTGGCCGAGGACATGCTGTTCGCCACGCTCGACCCGACGCTGCGTCGGGTGCGGCTGCCGCACGGCACGCCGGTCATCCTTTCGGACACGGTCGGTTTCATTTCGGACCTGCCGACGCATCTGATCGCGGCCTTCCGGGCAACGCTCGAAGAGGTGGTCGAGGCCGATCTCGTCATCCATTTGCGCGATATTTCGGATCCCGACACGGCCGCCCAGGCCGAGGATGTCGAGCGCATCCTCGCCGATCTCGGCGTCGATGCCGGCGACAGCAGGCGCGTCATCGAAGTGTGGAACAAGATCGACCGGCTCGATGCGGGCAACCGGGAGCGGTTGCTCGCCGACGGCATCGACGGCAGCAAGGCACCGCCGATTGCCATATCGGCCGCCACCGGCGAGGGCATCGATGTGCTGAAGGCGATCATCGAGACACGAGTTTCAGGCGAACTGGAAACGCAGACCGTCACGCTCAAGCCTGACCAGCTTGGGTTCGTCGACTGGCTCTACCGCAATGGCGACGTCGTCTCGCGCACCGACAATGAAGATGGCGGTATAACCGTGTCGCTCAAAGCGACGCGAAGCGCACACGAAGAGATAGAAACCAGATTGCACCGTAAAAACAACGGGTAATTTCTGTTACTTCGCGCTTTTGGCTTGCTGCCAAAGCGCCTCCATCTCGTCGAGCGTCGCCTTTTCCAGGGTGTTTCCGGACCTTTCCAGCGCTTGCTCGACATAGTGGAACCGCGAGCGGAATTTCTCGTTGGTGCCGCTGAGCGCCGCTTCGGAATCAACCTTGAGATGACGCCCGAGATTGACGACGGCAAACAGCATGTCGCCGAACTCGTCCTTGATCGAAGCCGTATCGCCCTTGGCAAGGGCCTGGCGCAACTCGCCGATCTCTTCCTCGATCTTGTCGAGGATCGGCGTGGCCTCGCTCCAGTCGAAGCCGACGCGGGCCGCCTTTTCCTGCAGCTTGAGCGCCCGGGCCAAAGCGGGCAGGGCGACCGGTACGCTGTCCAGAAAACCCTTGCCATGATCCTCCGGATCGTGGCCGCGGGCGAGGCGGGCATTTCGCTTTTCCGCTTTTTCCTCGGCCTTGATCTTCTCCCACATGCCCTTGGCCATGCCGGCGCTGCGCGCCTCATCGTCGCCGAAGACATGCGGATGGCGGCGGATCATTTTTGTGGTGATGGCCTGGACCACGTCGTCAAAGGCGAATTCACCGGCCTCCTCGGCCATCTGCGCATGGTAGACGACCTGCAGCAGCAGGTCGCCGAGTTCGTCGCGCAGATCGTCCAGGTCGCCACGCGCGATGGCGTCCGCCACCTCGTAGGCTTCCTCGATCGTGTAGGGCGCGATGCTCGAGAAATCCTGCTCGACGTCCCACGGGCAGCCGGTTTCCGGCGCCCGCAGCGCCGCCATGATCTCGATCAGCCGGGAAATATCTTTCGAGGGTTTCATCGGTCGCATGCTAGCCTGCGTCCGACGGTGCAGCCAACGCCGTCGCAAGGCGAGGAGCGATTGTCCACAGCGCCGCTCAAAGTCTCAGTCGAGCACGGAGACGATCGCCTTGGCGAGCGCGTCCATGCCGTCCTCCGGCAGGCCGGCGACGTTGATGCGGCTGTCGCCGACCATATAGACGCCGTGCTCGGCGCGCAGCCGCTCGACCTGCGCTTCGGACAGACCAAGCCGGGAAAACATGCCGCGATGGCTGGCGACGAAATCGAAGCGATCGGAATTGGACTGCCGCCGCAGCGCTTCGGCGAACTGCACCCGAAGCCGCAGCATGCGCAGGCGCATCTCTTCGAGCTCCGCTTCCCAGTCGGCGCGCAGCGTGGCGTCTTCAAGCACGATGCGCACCGCGGCCGCGCCGTGGTCCGGCGGCATCGAGTACATGGCGCGCGCCGCCGACAGCATCTGGCTCATTGCGACATCCGCCTGCGCGCTGTCTTTTGCCAGGATCATCGCCGCGCCGACGCGGTCACGATACACGGCAAAGTTCTTCGAGCAGCTCGAGGCAACGACCATTTCCGGGACTTTTGCTGCCAGCAGGCGCAAGCCGGCGGCGTCAGCGTCAAGGCCCTCGCCAAACCCCTGATAGGCAATGTCGACAAAGGGCAGCAGGCCGCGCTCGACGACGAGGTCTGCTATTTCAGCCCACTGCGCGATGTCCAGATTGGCGCCTGTCGGATTGTGGCAGCAACCATGCAGCAGCACCACGTCGCCGTTCCTGGCGGTCGCCAGCGCGCTCATCATGTCGGCGAAGCGAACAGCACCTGAGGCTGCGTCGAAGTAGGGATATTCGCGTATCTGCAGGCCGGCGGCGCGCATCACCGGCATGTGGTTGGGCCAGGTCGGGTCCGACAGCCAGATCGTCGCGTCGGATCGCGTCCTCTTGAGCAGCTCGGCCACCAGCCGCAGCGCGCCCGAGCCGCCGGGCGCCTGCGCCGCACGGATGCGCGTCAGCTCGGCCGCCGGACCAAAAACCAGCCTCGCCATCGCCGTGTTGAAGCCGGTATCGCCGGCAAGGCCGAGATAGGTCTTGGTGTCCTGGCTCTGCAGCAATCGTTTTTCGGCTTCGCGCACGGCGCGCATCACCGGCGTCTTGCCAGCGCGATCCTTGTAGACGCCAACGCCGAGGTCGACCTTGCCGGGGCGGGGATCGGCACGATAGAGGCCGATCAAGGCGAGGATCTTGTCGGCTGGGGCAGGCTGGAGGTTTTCGAACATCGGCGCGGCTCCGTTGGCGGCGGAGTGATACGCAAATCGGCTGTGCTGCGCCAGCGGTTTTCATTTGCGCCAGGCTGAAAACCGCCAACCGGGAGACTGGACACAGGAATCCAAAGCGTGGCCTGGAGGCGAGGCTCGCACCGGGGAAAGGCCTTGATCGCACGGCGCGTTGCGCCGTTCCATCATGCCGGTTTGAGGGCAGCAGACGGCAAGGCGGCTCCAGATTGCCGCTTCTTGCCGCCCCAACCGATCCGCGGCAACCATTCGAGGTAGTAGGCGAAGCCGAACTGCAGCGCGATGCCTGTCGAGATCAGGATCGCGTCGTAGAGGAGGCCGCCCGGGCTGACGACCTTCATGACCTGCGCGATCATGGCGAGGATCGTTCCGGCGATGAAGACCGGCAGCGAATGCTTGCCGAGAACCGCGAGCGGGTGTCCGGGCCTCGTCTTCGCCAGGTTGGAAAGCGCCGGGATTGCCACGATCAGATAGGCGATCGCCAGAATGTGCATGAGGCGCGACAGCGACAGGAACGTCTTGTCGAAGCCAGTCAGCACGGTAGGCAGGCCTGAGGCCGTCTCGATGCCCCAAAGCGGCAGCCGCACCCAGATCAGCGCGCCGACCAGATACAGGACGGCCGCGCTCGCCATCATCCAGTTGAAGCGGATTTCGCCGCCGCGCTTGATATGCAGCATGCCGGCGATGCCGATGACGAAAAGAAACTGCCAGGAGAGCGGGTTCAGGAACCAGAAGCCGTCGCCGGGGAAATTCGAAGGCGCGATCTGGAAAATGCCGGCGATGAGCCAGAGGAGAGCGGACGCAGCAAGCATCAGGCGCAGGCTGAAAGTGCCGATCCACAGGAAAAGCGGCATCATCAGAAGTACGACGGCATACATGGAAAGAATGTTGTTATAGCCGATCTGATGCCCGAGCGCCGCGATGCCGAGCAGCGCTTCCGGCGTGTCCTCGATGATCATCTGGATGTTGATCAGCTTCAAAAGATCGGGCCGCGAGAAATGCAATGCAGCCGCCGAGAAGATCGCCAGCGTCGCGACAGTGGTCATGACGTGGGTGACATAGAGGACACCGGCACGCCGCCAGGCCTTCAGGGTGATGAGCAACCGATTCCCCGGCTGGAACTTCAGTCCGTAGGCGAGCCCAACGGCAATTCCCGAAATCAGCACGAATGCTTCGGCCGAATCGGAAAAGCCGAAATTCTTGTGCGTGACATACTCGAAGAATCGTCCCCGGCACGTGGTTGACGAAGATCGTCAGCAGCGCTAGCGCGCGGAAGACATCGATGCGGGTATCCCGCTGGGCTGGCACATTGCCTGTCATGTCGGGGCTTGTCATGTCGGGTCGATAATTCGTTGAACAAAAGCGGGCCCAAAGGGCCGTCTGCGAAGGGAAGATTCGACGGTGAATGTTTCCTGCCTATAACTCGCAAGTGCCCCGAAAAAGATGACACTTTCGCGATTTTTCGCGTCACAAATTAATTCAGGGATAAACATCGAAATCCCCGGTGGCGCTAAAACCGCGCGGCGAATTGAGGCGGCTGCGGGGAGGGCCGCTCGTTCCGGACAAGGAATCGTACGCGCGCTGGTGGCGTTGTGCCGGCTGTGCCTGACATCCCGGATCGCAAAAAACTCAAAGAGCGGGATTAAAAGCCTGCCATGCTCCGTAAACAGGACGTGAGAGGGTCGATGCCACGCTTCGATATCGTAGGACAGCTTGGTTCTTTGCGCCGCTACGCGCGTTCGCTGACGCGCGACAGCGCGGAAGCAGAGGATCTTGTGCATGACGCGCTGGTGCGTGCCTATGAGCGGCGCGGCACCTTTCGATCCGGCGGAAACCTGCGCGCATGGCTGCTGTCGATCGTCCACAACGCTTTCATTGACGGCCTGCGGTCCCGCAAATCCGAAGCGGTGCGCGTCGAGCAGGCCGGATATCTTGCCGACGCCAGCATGCAGGCACCCCAGGAGCATTCCGTCCGCCTGGCACAGGTACGTGAAGCTTTTTTCAAATTGCCGGATGAGCAGCGTTCGGCGCTGCATCTCGTCGCCATCGAGGGGCTTACCTACAGCCAGGCGGCCGAGGCCAGCGGCGTGCCGCTGGGAACGCTGATGTCGCGCATTGGCAGGGCGCGCGCAGCGCTTCGCGAGATGGAGGACAAATTGCCGGCACATGCGAAAAGCCACCTCAAGATCGTGGGAGTCCCGTGATGTCCATGATGAGCGAACTGCGCGATCCGGTGACGGATGCCGACCTCGACGCCTATGTCGACGACCAGCTGGACGTTGCCCGCCGCATTGAGGTCGAGGCGTTTCTGTCCGCCCGTCCGGAGGCTGCCGCCCGCGTGATGTCCGACCTCAGGACGCGCGACGAACTGCGCGTGGCGCTTGCCGGATGCAGGGGCATGGCGCAGCCGGCGACGGCTGATGCGGCACGGCGGCTGGAACGGGGACTGGCTCGAGGGCGCGCCTTGCGCACGTTGCAGCGGGCTGCGGCGGTCGCAGTCCTGCTGGCTGCGGGCTGGTTGGCGAACGGGATCGTCGGACCGATTTCGGTGACGAAAGTCGTCGCCTCGACCCAGCCGCCGGTCTATCTGGAGGAGGCGATCCGGGCACACAGGACGACGATCCTGCGCGAGGCGATGTCATCCCAGCCCGAAGCGCCGGATTACGATGCGGACGAAATCCGCGCCGCCACGGCGATCGTCATGCCGTCGCTGCCGAAGGACTGGAAAGTCCGTGACGTCCAGATCTATCCATCGCAGTTCGGCCCGAGCGTCGAGATGGCTGTCGAAACAACAGACCTGGGACTGGTGTCGCTGTTCGCGATCCGGCCCGGAACGTTCGACGTGGTCCAGCCGACCGTCGCCCCGTCGGGCGAAATTTCCTCGGCCTATTTCCAGATCGGCGAAGTTGCTTACGCAGTCGTCGCCCGAAGCGGTGTCCGCGATCTCGATCGCACCGCAGAAACGCTCGCCAACACGCTTTACTGACCCTTCACAAAGGAGAACCCGCATGAATACCCCCAATCTAGGATACCGCACCGGCGTCGGAGCCCAAACCGGCGCCGTCTATGACGAAGGCCTGCGCCAGCACATGCTGCGCGTCTACAACTACATGGGCGTTGGCCTCGTCGTTACCGGCGTGATCGCCTTCGTCGTGGCTTCCACGCCAGCCCTCTACGTGCCGATCTTTTCCACTCCGTTGAAGTGGGTGGTGATGCTGGCACCGCTCGCCTTCGTGCTGCTGTTCTCGTTCCGGATGCAGACGATGTCCGCGGCCGGCGCTCAGGCGATGTTCTGGGCATTCTGTGCGGTCATGGGCCTGTCGCTGGCATCTGTGTTCCTGGTGTTCACCGGGACCAGCATCGCGCGCACCTTCTTCATCGCCGCCACCATGTTCGGCGCGACCAGCCTTTACGGCTACACGACCAAACGCGACCTGACCCAGTTCTCGTCCTTCCTGATCATGGGGCTGATCGGCGTGGTGATCGCCAGCATCGTCAACATCTTCCTCGGCTCGACCGCGCTCCAGTTCGCCATCTCGGTGATCGGCATCGCCGTGTTCATCGGCCTCACCGCCTGGGATACCCAGACGATCAAGGAGCAATTTGCTGAAAACTTCGGTGCGGAATCGCAGCAGAAGCTCGCCGTCTTCGGTGCATTCTCGCTCTATCTGAATTTTATCAACATCTTCCAGCTGCTGTTGAACTTCACCGGCGAGCGCGAATAGCCGCGTCAAATCCATGCATGTCGCGGCAGCATTTTTGGAGCAGCGACATGCATAACAGAGACTTGAAGCGCGTCGCGAAAATCTTTCGGAACGCGGCGCGCCTGGATATCGGAGTTGCTTGCCATGGACAGGAACGACCAGCAGGCGATCGCCAATCTTTTCGAGAAACTTGCGAATGTCGAGCGGCAGACGCCGCCGCGCGACGCCGAAGCGGAACGCTTCATCAACGATCAGATTGCCCGGCAGCCCGGCGCCCCATACTACATGGCGCAGACGATCGTTGTGCAGGAACAGGCGCTGAACGCGGCACAGTCCCGCATAGAAGAACTGGAACAACAGGCACAGCAGCCTGCCGGCGGCGGATTGCTTGGCGGCCTCTTTGGCAGCAGCGGCGCCAGGCGCTCGGGTTCGGTGCCGCGGGTCGGGCGCACCGCTGCCGCTCCGCCGCAGGAGCCGCTCTCGGGCAATGATCGGCGCAGGGCAGACGGCGGTTTCCTCGCCGGAGCCGCGCAGACCGCGATGGGCGTTGCTTCTCGGCAACGCCATCGCAGGCATGTTTGGCGGAAGCCAAGCGCAGGCAACCGAGCCGGCGGCGTCACAGCCAGACGAAGCCGCTGCCGACCAGGCAGGCGACGCCGGCTCCGATGGCGGCGGCGATTTCGGCGATATTGACTTCTGACGAGGAGCGGCAGGCGCGCAGGGCGGTCTGCCCAGGAAATCGGCCTTCGCGCGAGTCTACGGTGTCGTAGCAGATACTGCTCAGCAATTCCCGGCGTTGGTTTTGAGTGTCTGGCAGCGACAAGGCGAAGAGCAGGGTGCGGCCCTAAGCCGCCATGTCATCAACCTAAAGTAAACGATGCGGTGCAATCATAGCGGCAGGGCGATGACGACTTTGGGGTCGGATATACGATGGGTGATTTGCTCCAATTTCTCGGTGACGTGCTGAGTACTTGATATCGGCAATCCTTCAAAGTCGAAATTCATGCGATGGTTGGAACGCGCCGTCATTGCAATTGTAATGGGCCTGATCCCGCTGGTGCTTTATCGGATGTACTGGTGATGATGACCGCAGTCGGCGCCTTTCAGACGTTCATTAGATTGCGCCGAGAGCTTTAACGATCTCAGAAACAGTCATGCCGGAGAGCGGCTTCGACGCCGTGAGCGTGAATTTCGCGGGCGGTCGCCCGCGACCAGGTCGATCACCTGAGTGTAGGTGAGGCCGCCGGGCGTACGCGCCGCCACGCCCGGCATGATGCCGGGATCGAGGCCGTCGCAGTCGAGGGTGACGACGACCCGCGCTCCTTCCGGAATATGCCGGAGAGCGGCTTCGACGCCGTGAGCGTGAATTTCGCGGGCGGTCACCAAGCGGCTGCCATAGTGCCGCGCCGCTTCGATTTCGCTGAGGCGTGCGCTGCCGACGCCACGGATGCCGACCTGCACGATGCCGGCGACATGCGTCATCTCGCTCGCCCGGCGCATCGGGTTGAATAGCGTTCGCCATGCAACTCGTCGCGCCAGTCGATGTGGGCGTCGATCTGCAGGATCCAGACCGGCCCGTGATCCGCAAAGCCGGCGAATAAGGGAATGGGCACGGAATCGTCGCCGCCGAGCAGGATCGGTACGGCCGGCAATGCCAGAATCTCGCGCGTCGTCGCCTCGATCCGGGCCCGGTTGCCGGGATTGTCATGCATGGTTGTCGGGATGTCGCCGGCGTCGATGCAGCAGACCGGCTTACCGTCGAACAGCGGGCCGCCGAGATCGAAATCCCTGTGCTCGACGAGTTCGGCATCGACTTGGCTCGCAGCGCGGATGGCGTTGGCGGCCAAGGCATAACCGCTGCTGTCCTTGCCGGGATAGGTGCTGCCGTGACCGGCTCCGAAGATTACCGCACGGGGCGTGTGGCCATTGGCGAGGCGATCGGGAAAGCCGAGAAAGGGAGGCGAGGCGGTCATTTCATGATTGCCGTTTGCTGTAGGAGCGAATCCTACGCTAAGCCCATCGACGCAAAAATCAGAGAGGCTTTCCGTCGGTTCACGCTGAGAATTCCACCCATCAGAAAGTCGCATAAGATAGATTATGGAACTGATGTGCGTTGTGATTGCGTTGCTTTTCGGCCCAACCGCAGTTCCTTGTTTCCTTTGGAACCAGCGGAACTGCGGTTGGTAAGCGTTGCGTCTCCCTGGGACAGGTTCCTACGCCGCTTGCGGCACGCAGGCCTCGCAGATCGCCGCGACGTGCCGGTGGTCGGTGCCGCAGCAGCCGCCCAGGATGCGCATCGTCGGAAACGAGGCTGTCAGCCTGCTGTAGCGCCGCCCGAGATCGTCCGGGTCGCCCGCGTCGAGCGTATCCGATTCGTCCAGTTCGGCATGGCTTTTGGTTGAAGCGTTCGCCTTCACGCCATAGACGCGATCGAGCCAGCGCTCGCCCTTGTTCAGCGCCTGCATGAAATGCGTCGGATGGGCGCAGTTGATCATATAGTAGGCCGGCGCACCGTCTGTCGCGTCATCGACCCTGTCGATCGCCTCGCCGAGCGTCGTGCCGGTCACCAGCTTGCCGTCCGTCTCCACCGTGAACGAGATCATGCACGGCATCTCATGCGCCTTGGCAGCCCGCGCCACGCCGATTGCCTCGTGGAAATTGGTGAGCGTATAGGCCGCAACCATGTCGGCCTCGGTCCGCGCGAAACTCTCGATCTGCGCCGCGTGATAGGCTTCCGCCTCGCTGGCGTCCATCTTGCCGGCTTTGTAGCCGTCGCCGCGCGGCCCGATCGCGCCGCTGATGACGCACGGCGTTTCGGCGGTCTCGAACTCATTGCGCAGGTCGAGAAGAAGCTCGATCGAGGCCTCGTTGACGGCCCGCAACGCTTCCGGCCCGTAGCCGAGCAAGGTTCCCCAATCGGGGTTGGCTCGCCACGTCGGCGTGTCGAGGATGAAGCCGGTCCCGCTTCTGCGCGCAATGGTCAGATAACGAACGAAATATTCCCTCAGCTTCTGCCGGCCTTCAGGCGTTGCCATCAGCGTGAATGAAGCAAAGTGCGGAAGGTCAAGGCCTTCGTGAAAGATGAGGGTCGTTTCCATGCCGCCATCGCTCAGGAATGTTCTGTTGGCGAGTTGCGGCAGATTCTGGCGGTACTTGGCCATGTTTGTCTCCAGTGGTAAGATGACACCGTGCCGCCCTGATGGCGGCCGGTTCGCAATAGCCAGGTTTTAGCAGTACGTGCCGCCGGTGCGGTAGAAGGCTTGTGGTCCGGTACTCCACCGAAGCGGAAACCGCAGCAATTACAGACGGATAGCCGCGCTGGGCCGGTCATATTGCTATCGGTGCCGATGGTGGCGGGTGTGAAAACCATACCGCCGATACAGTAGATCTAAGGACATTCGGTCATGCGCAAAGGTGCGGAAACGCGCGAACGCATTCTGGAGATCGCCGAGGCCTCGGTGCTCGCCAAGGGCTTCGGCGCGACGTCCATCGAGGAGGTGATCGCTGAAGCCGGCATCACCAAGAGCGGCTTCTTCTATCATTTCAAAGACAAGAACGAACTCGCCCGCGCCTTGATGCTGCGCTACGTCGAGGAGAACGACCGCATCTTCGATGATGTGTTTCACCGCGGCCGGCAATTGTCCGATGATCCGTTGCAGTCGTTCCTGATCACGCTCAAGCTGCTTGCCGAGCTGATGGGTGACTTGCCGAACGGCCACCCCGGCTGCCTGATCGCGACGTTCACCTATCAGGAGCGCCTCTTCGACCGCACCGTTCGCGACATCGCCGCCGCCGCCGTCCGCTCCTGGAACGGGCGGTTTCGCGACGCGCTGAACGAGATCGCGGCCGTTTATCCTGCCCGCAAGGGCATGGACCTCGACGACGTCGCCATCATGTTCTCCTGTGTGATCGATGGCGGCATCATCATGTCGCGCGGGCTCGGCGACCCGCGTGTCCTCGAACGCCAGATCCTCGCCTTCCGCAACGTCGTAAAGATGTTGTTCGCGCCGGCGGCGCCCGAAATCATGCAGCCGCCCACCGCAGTCGCCGCCGAATAGAGTGCGCCAGTCGGCGCTCGCTGCAGCCTCGAGACTGCGTATCAGGCGCGTTCGATTCAGACTGCCAGTGTCGCCACGACAGCTTGCGCTGCCTGGACCATCGCCTGTGGTTCGGCGGCGAACACCGCGTCGTGCGCGCCGGCCGCTGCCCAAACACGATCGAAACCGAGCAGCGTTTCGTCGGCGAACGCCGGGATCGCAATCAGATGGCCGATCGGCGCCACGCCGCCGATGGCAAAGCCGGTCTCGTCGCGGATCTGCCGCGGGTCGGCGCGCTTCAGCGGCTCGCCGGCCAGTGCGGCAGCCCTGGCCAGATCGAGCTGATTGGAGCCGGAAACCAGGAAGAGAAACAGCTTTCCGCTGGTTTCTCCCTGGAACACCAGGGATTTGACGATCTGGGCGACTGTGCAGCCGCATTGCGCGGCGGCTTCCTCGGCGGTGCGTGTCGAGGCGCCCATGCGCCTGATTTCGATGTCGAGGCCGGCATCGGCCGCTGCCCTGGTCACACGATCCATGCTTCCAGCCATGAAGAACCGAACCTATCGTGCAGATTCATAAGGGATTTCGATCGTCATGCCGTCATAGGCCGGGTCGACGTCGGCCGGCGTCTCGGCCATCACCGCAGCGTAGTCGAGCGGCACATGCATATGCGTCAGTACGGTCTTTTTCGGCGCCAGTTTTTCGATCCAGCCGAGTGCCTGGCCGAGCGACAGATGGCTCGGATGCGGCCTGTATTGCAGCGCATCGATGACCAGCACGTCGAGATCGCGCAGCCGTTCGGCGGTGGCGTCGGGGAAATCACTGACATCGGGGCAATAGGCGAGGCCGCCGATGCGAAACCCAAGCGATATGATGTCGCCATGGATCTGCGGCAGCGGCTCGAGAGTCAGGGCACCCCCCTCGCCTTCGATCACCACCGGCCTGGCATGGTCGATGATATGGGGCTCGACAATGGGCGGATAGGAACTGCCTAACGGTGTTTCGAAACAATAGCCGAATGCTTCCCGTAACCGCAGCATGGTCGGCTGGTCGGCGTGGATATCGATCCGATGACGCTGCTCGAGCACGAAGCCGCGCAAATCGTCGATGCCGTGGATGTGGTCGGCATGCGGATGCGTATAGACGACCGCATCTATGCGCCTGACTGAAGCCAGCAGCATCTGCGCGCGGAAATCCGGCCCGGTGTCGATGACGACTGTGGTCCTGTCGCCGTTTGCCGCGATCCGCTCGATGAGCGCTGCGGTGCGCATGCGCCGGTTCCTCGGATTGGCCGGATCGCAATTGCCCCAGTCGCCGGTGATGCGCGGCGTGCCCGGCGATGAGCCGCAGCCGAGAATGGTGAGGCGCAGCCGGTCGCTCATACGTCAAACGCTCAGCGCGGTCGGGCGCGGCATCTTGCTGAACAGCCGGAAGAAATTGTCCGTGGTGACAGCGGCGATGTCAGCCTCGCTGACGCCGATCGTTTCGGCCAGCACCTTGGCCGTATGCGCGACATAGGCAGGCTCGTTGCGCTTGCCGCGAAACGGTACCGGCGCAAGGTACGGCGCGTCGGTTTCGACCAGCAGGCGGTCATGTGGCACATCGGCGGCGATGGCGCGCAGCTCGGCTGAATTCTTGAAAGTCACGATGCCGGAAAAGGAAACATAGCCGCCGAGCGCCACGCCGATTTCGGCCAGCCTGCGCCCTGACGAAAAACAGTGCAGGATGAACGGGAAGGCGCCCTTCCCTGTTTCCTCCTTGAGGATATCAGCCATGTCGCTGTCGGCATCACGCGCGTGTATGACCAGAGGCAGGCCCGTCTCGCGTGCTGCGGCGATGTGCGTGCGAAAGCCCTGCGCCTGCGCATCGCGCGGCGCATGATCGTAGAAATAGTCGAGCCCGGCCTCGCCGATCGCCACCACTTTGCGATGAGCGGACAGCCGGACAAGCGCCTCGACAGTCACGTCCAGCTCCTCGGCGGCGTTGTGAGGATGGGTGCCGACAGAGCAATAGACTTCGTCGAAAGATTCAGCGATCTCAAGCACTTGTTGGAAACGCTTCATACGCGTCGAGATCGTCACCATGCGACCGATTCCAGCGGCCAAGGCGCGGGCGACGATGGCCGCCCGCTCCTCTGCGAAATCCGGAAAGTCGAGATGGCAGTGACTGTCGACCAACATCAGATATCAGCGTCCGGTTGCTCGACGTAACGCGGAAACACGCCCTCCGGCGCGGGCAGAGTAACCCCCGATACCAGCGCATGGTCCGCGTGGACATGCACGAAATCGCGGCTGTCCGCCGGTACGGCCAGCAGGTCGAGCAGCTTGGCGGCCGATCCCGGAATGAAGGGTTGGCACAGCAGCGCCACGCGTCGGACGACTTCCGCGGTCGTCCACAGCACCGTTTCCATGCGCGTCGGATCGGTCTTTCTGAGCGCCCACGGTTCCTGCGAGGCGAAGTAGCGATCGGCCTCCGCCACGACGCCGAAGATCGCCGCCAGCGCTAGATGGATGCCCTGCTCCGCCATCATCTTGCGTGCAGTAGCAAGCGCCTCCACCGCCTGGTCGAGGATCGCCCTGTCGGCCTCCGCCAACTCGCTGCGTTTCGGCACTACGCCGCCGCAGTTCTTGGCGATCATCGACAGCGAGCGCTGCGCCAGATTGCCAAGGCCGTTGGCGAGGTCGGCATTGGTGCGGTTGACGATGGCGTCGTGGCTGTAGCTGCCGTCCTGGCCGAACGGCACTTCGCGCATGAAGAAATAGCGCACCTGGTCGAGACCGTAATGATCGATCATCGCGAACGGATCGACGACATTGCCGACCGACTTCGACATTTTCTCGCCGCGGTTGAACAGAAAGCCATGCGCGAACACGCGCTTCGGCAGCTCGATCCCCGCCGACAGCAGGAAGGCCGGCCAGTAAACGGCGTGGAAGCGGACGATGTCCTTGCCGATGACGTGGACGTCCGCCGGCCAGAACCGCCAATTGTCAGCGTCTTCATCGGGGAAGCCGGCAGCGGTGATGTAGTTGGTCAGCGCATCGATCCAGACATACATCACATGCTTGTCGTCGCCCGGCACCGGCACGCCCCAATTGAACGTGGTGCGCGAGATCGACAGATCCTTCAGTCCGGATTTGACGAAGCTGACGACTTCGTTGCGCCGCTCGGCCGGACCGACGAATTCGGGGTTGCTTTCATAGAGCGCGAGCAACCTGTCCTGATAGGCGGAAAGGCGGAAGAAATAGCTCTCTTCCTCGGTCCACTCGACCGGCGAGCCGAGCGGCTCGCGGCGCACGCCGTCGTCGCCGACCTTGGTTTCGGCCTCGTCGAAATAGGCTTCCTGCCGCACCGAATACCAGCCGCTGTAGCGGTCGAGGTAGATGTCGCCATTCTCCGCCATGCGCGTCCAGATCGCCTGGCAGGACTTGTAATGGCGCTCCTCGGTGGTGCGGATGAAAATGTCGTTCGAACAACCGATCGCTTCATACATCGAGCGGAAGATCGCCGAGTTGCGATCGGCAAGCGCTTTCGGCGTCAGGCCTTCGGCGTCCGCCGTCTGCTGCATCTTCAAACCGTGCTCGTCGGTTCCCGAGACGAAGAAGACGTCCTTGCCGTCGAGCCGCTGGAAGCGGGCCAGCGTGTCGCTGGCGATGACAGTGTAGGCATGACCGATATGCGGCTTGCCGTTCGGATAGAAAATCGGCGTTGTGAGGTAGTATTTGTCGCGTGCCATGGATGAGCCGTCATGAATGTCTGAATGAAGATGTAGCGGTGGATATCGCATCGAAACGGCGATTGCCATCCCGATGGGCCGTCACATTCGCATTGCAGAATTCAGGCGGTCGATCATGGTCAAGGCATGCTGCTTCTTGTCGAGATTGTAGGTGTCGGTCTCAGATATAGCGTTCAAAGCCTCGTGCCAAGTATCGGACAGCGTTTTGGCCCGCGCCAGATCGCCCGTCAGCGCGGCCTGGCTTGCGCCGGTCGAGAGCAGGTCGAGCGCCCGGCGATTGAAAATCTCGAACTGGATCGCCCGGTCGCGCCCGGCGACCGCCTCCGCGAGGCGATAGGCGCCGGCAACATCGCTCTTTGCCGCTGTCGCCAGGGCGTCGAGCGTCTCGGCGATTTCCAGCCCGCCATACTGCGTCAACAGTATTGCGGTGCGCGCGCTGCCCCCTGCCCGCTTGGCTAGTGCCGCGCGCGCCGCGGGATCGTCCGGTGGCGGCGGTTCGACGCTCTCCAGAACCGTCATCAGGCTCTCGGCATCGAGCGGCGTGAGCCGCACCATCTGGCAGCGTGAGCGGATCGTCGGCAACAGGCTGCCCGGCGCGTGGACGATGAGGATGAACAAGGTGCGTGCAGGTGGTTCTTCAAGATTCTTCAGCAAGGCGTTGGCCGCATTGGTATTCATGTCGTCGGCCGGGTCGACGATCACCACCCGGTAGCTGCCGTCATGCGAGGTCAGCGACAGGAAACGGCTGACCTTGCGGATCTCGTCGACGGTGACGACCGTCTTGAAGCTTTTCGTCTTGTCGTTCGGTGGGCGGGTCAGATGCAGCACCGAGGGATGCGCGCCGGTGGCGATCTGGCGAAACAGCGATGACGCCGGATCGGGAACGGCAAGGACCTCCGGCGCCTGTTCGAACGCCGGATGCTTCAACAGATGGTGCGCCAGATGAAAGGCGAGCGTCGCCTTGCCGATGCCGACCGGCCCGACAAAGATCAGCGCATGCGGCAGCTTCCCGGAGCGATAGGCTGATGCCAGCATGTTCGCTGCCTGGTCATGTCCGACCAGGCGCGGCGTCTCGGATGGCTCCGGTACGCCGTCAAGCGTGTCGTGCTGTTCTGGTGCGATCCGTTCGAAAATCATCCCGGCGCCTGCTTCCTGTGTCTCGGCGTCATCGTCTCCAGCGCCGCGAACACGGCGCCGGCGACGACATTCCCCACCGTGTCGGGGTCGGCGGCCGCGTCGACGACGATGCAGCGCTCGGGTTCTGCCGCGGCGATCGCCAGAAACGCTTCGCGGCGGCGCTGATGGATATCAAGCGTTTCCTTTTCGAAGCGGTCGGCGCCGGCATCGGTGCCCCGCCGTACCGTGGCGCGCCGCAGTCCTTCGGCCGGGTCGAGATCAAAGATCAGCGTCATGTCGGGCACCATGCCGTTGATGGCGACCTTTTCCAGCGCGTCCATGAAGGCTGGATCGAGGCCGCCGGTGACGCCCTGGTAGACGCGCGAGGAGTCCATGAAGCGATCACAAAGCACGACCGAGCCGCGCTCGACCGCCGGCCGGATGACCTGCTCGACATGGTCGGAACGCGCGGCGGCGAACAGCAGCGCCTCCATTCTGGGGCCGAATGGCTCGGCAGCGCCGGAAAGCAGCACATGCCGGACCGCCTCCGCGCCTGGCGAGCCGCCCGGCTCCCGCGTGACAACGACATCGTATTGCTTGGCGCGCATCTTGCCGGCCAGGCGCTCGATCTGCGTCGACTTGCCTGCCCCTTCTCCGCCTTCGAAGGTGATGAAGAATCCGCTCACCAAAGCCTTTATCCATGCTGCGGGACCGTAATAGTCCTGACTTGAGCAAAGGTCCACGCCGCGGCTGCTAACGCAGCCAGCCGACCGCCAGTTCCTTGGCGGCATCGAGCGCGCGTTGCGGCAGCGAGCCGACGCCAACCGGCTCGGCGGCGAACAGCGGCGTCTCCTGGCTCAGCGTGTCACCGATCCAGACCCGCAGCGCTCCCACCGGTTGCCCCTCCTCCACGGGGGCTGCAACCGGTCCCTCATAGACGATCCTGGCGGTCAGCTTGTCGCGGTTGGCGATCGGCAGGAAGATGACCACGGGCGCTTTTGCCTTCAGCGCCACGCCGGATCTCGCGCCGCCGAAAACCTGGGCCTCGCCGACCACCTCGTCCTTGGCGAAAATCTCGGTTTTCTCAAAGGAACGAAGGCCCCAGTCGAGCAGCTTTCGCGCTTCTTCGGCGCGCTCGCGGTCGCTTGCCAGGCCGCTCATCGCCGCAATGACCCGCCTGCCACCTTGGCTGACCGAGCCGACGATGCCGAAGCCGGATGCCTCGCTCCTGCCCATCGCCAGGCCGTCGGCGCCGATATCCATCGCCAGCAGCGGGTTGCGGTTCCTCTGGGTGATTTTGTTCCAGGTGAAATCCTTCTGGCCGTAGTAGCGATAGAGGTCCGGGTACTCGCGCCAGATATGCAGGGCAAGGAGCGCAAGCTCTCGAACCGTCGTCTGCTGACCATCGGCCGGCAGGCCGGTTGCATTGACGAATGTCGATTTCTCGAGGCCAATCTGCCTTGCGCGCTCGGTCATCCCAGTCGCGAAATTCGCCTCCGATCCGGCAAAACCTTCGGCGATGATGATGCAGCCGTCATTGGCTGCCTGGACCGTCACGCCTTGGATCAGGTCTTGAAGCCGGATCGTCGACTTGAGTTGGGCAAACATCGTCGACGTTCCGGATGGCGCGCCGCCGGTGCGCCATGCGTTCTCACTCACCACGTACGTATCGTCGAGCGTCACGCGCCCCGATTTGATGGCGTTGAAAACCACCTCCATCGTCATCAGCTTGGCCAGCGAGGCCGGCTGTATAGGCCTGTCGGCATCCTTGGAAAACAGCACCGTTCCGGTTTCAGCATCGATCATGAAGGCCTGCGCGGCCTTGGTTTCGAAAAGCTGCGCCGCGGCCGGAGCCAGCGAAAGCAGCAGGAGGCCAAAACCCAGAAGCCCGGCGAGAGGCGCGGCGAAGCGAAATTTCATGAGAAGTTCGACCTGTCAGCCGGTATTTCTGCGCAAGCTCTATCAGGCTTTGTCCCGGCCGATCAACGGCGCAACGGACAAGTAACGGACAACTGGGCAAAACTTCAGGTTTTGCCGGTCAATTCCGAACCACGAGCGCGTCCGGCGCGCCATGCGACCATGCCGCCTGCAGCATGTCGTCCAGGCTGCCATGGCCGTCCGGATAGAGATTGACCGAATACCAGTCCTTGCCCTCGAATTCGGAGCGCTGGATTTCGGTCTTGCCGAAGCCGGAAAGCTGGGTTGCCACCTGCTGCGCCTCGGCGGCATCCTCGAACGAGCCCGCCGCGATATAGTCCGTGGTCAAGGCGGCCGAAGGAACTTGCCGCTTCCACGATTGAAGGATTTCGGCAGGCGACATACCGGCGCCATCCAGCGCGGCAAAGACAGTGGAGGCGCGCTGCACGCGTTCGCTCGCGTAAGACAGTGTCGCTACCCTGAACGGCGATTGCGGCGGCAGATTGATCTGCGGCCGTTCCGGCACGATCGGCCCGAAATCGGGCAGCGTCACGCTGCCAGCGGCCGGCGTCTGCGCCGCCACGACAGGCTGTGCCGATGCGGAATTCGTCAACTGACCGGGAAAGGCAGCGGCTGCGGCCAACGCCGTGCTCGGCGATGGTCCATTCATGGCGATCATGACGCCGGTGGGCAGGCCGTCCGACGGATCCGGCGCCCTGTTGCCGGGATGGTAAGAGGCCATCAGATAGTGTTCGTCATTGCCATGAAGCGGCGCCCGTCCGACATATTCGACCTTCACCTTGGCCGTGCCGATATTGGCATAGTCGAGCATTTCGGCGGCGCGCTTCGACACATCGATGATGCGCCCGTCATGGTAAGGACCGCGATCGTTGACGCGCACGACGACCGAGCTGCCGGTCTTCAGATTGGTGACCCGCGCATAGCTCGGCAGCGGCATTGTCGGATGCGCGCCGGTCAAATGTGTCATGTCGTAGACTTCGCCGTTGGCCGTCAGCCTGCCGTGGAAGGCTTCGCCATACCAGGAGGCGAGACCCTTCTTGGCGTAGCGCTTGTCTTCCTTCGGATAATACCACTTGCCGCGCACTTGATAGGGCTTGCCGAGCTGATCGCGTCCGCCGCCACGCTGCAGGCCTGACATCTTGAAGGTAACGCGCGGGCTGGCTTTTACGCCATATTCGGATTCGGCAAAATATTCCTTGGAGCGAGGCTTCTTGTTGACCATTGCCTTTGGCTGTGGCGGCGCCGCGCAAGCGGCCAGCAACCCAGCCGACAAGGCAAACAACGCGAAAGCGGAAGCGCGACGAAGACGCGGGCGCGTCGTGCTTGGCATTTTTCGATTGTCCCCTCTCAACAAAGGCGTCGCCACTTGAACGTCGGCAGGGCCAAGAACCTACCCGACAATTCCAGCGCCACCTTGATTCGCAATCCCTTGTGCACAGGAATTGTTTATCACCGTATTAACCGATTATGGTCGGAACCGGGCGAGATTGTGGCGCAAGCCGCCCCGGCGATGCTAGTGAAAAATCACGTCGTTTCGAGCTTCGGCGCAGCGCTGCTCGTCCGGCTCAAGCCCCGCCGTCAAGCACCCGTGCCCTGCCCCTGGCAGGAACCGGCAACAGCCGGTTGACAGGACTTCATAGGGCGCACTAGAGCAATGAAGCGCGAACGATCTCCGAGGCGTGCCCACAGCGTACGCGTTGCGATCAGGACGAGCATCCAGGTGGTTGAAAAATCACGATGGAGGGATGGCCGAGCGGTTTAAGGCACCGGTCTTGAAATTCGCTACCACCCATCCCTGCCCATCCCGCCGCGTACCCGCAAAGCCTTGTCTATCAAGCATTTAAAGACCCAGCAGCGCCGTTCGTGCCGCGTCGTCCTGTCCGGTACCGTAGCGTTGCGTTGCAAAAAGCGTAGCAACTCGTTCACCGGCTGTTCTGGGCTCGCGCTCCCAAGGATTTCCTGCGACTATCGGCAGGTCCGGACGGTAGCCTGTTTAAGTGGCGCCTCGATGTCAACGACGATCATCGGCTCGTCCTCGAAAATGAGTGCTAGAGGCTTTCTCATGTCCTCACCCTCCT